>NZ_JABKCA010000012.1 GCF_013166655.1 Lentimicrobium sp. L6 | reverse complement strand
TGTGATAATTATTGATGAATACAAAATCAATTCCCCCAGAATTTTGACTTGACCCCAAAACATGGGGGCCATTTGTTCATCAATAATAGTCTATAATAAATAGAATAACTCAACCGTAAAAAAATTTTCATGGCATAAAAAAAGCCTCTAACAGGATTGTTATAGGCTTTATTTCTAGTAGCGAGATCGAGAATTGAACTCGAGACCTCCGGGTTATGAATCCGACGCTCTAACCAACTGAGCTACCTCGCCGTTTTGAAGACTGCAAAAATAGAAATTATTCCTACACCACAAATACTTTCCTGCATTTTTTTTGTAAAGATTTTCATTCCCTCTAGAAAATTAAAACCTTTGTGAAATCATGGACGCTTTCCTATCATAAATCAGATTTCAAATCTCATTGATATTCAATTACTAATAGGCTTTGCAGTTGTCAGACAGAAGAGCAATATCCTTAAAACTTATTTTTGATAAGTTTCACTTTTTTTATAAACCACACCTCTTTCTTTTAATCCTTTTAGTATTTCATGTACCAAATCAGGATAATTGGCCAAAGTTTCTGGTGGATGAACCCCAGGATTGCCAAATAAACCTTCTTTGAGGAGGCCCAAAACCACGGTTGCAGTATAACCTGTTGTTCTTGCCATACTGTGAATATTAGTTTCTGGGTCGTAGGCATCGTATAAATCATAGAAAATTTTCTTTTGCTTCCCTCCTTCTAATCCACTTATAATAATTTGCATCACAGTAAATTCTCGCTCCTGCGGTTTTAATTTCCATTGCTCAAATAATACGGAGCTTGTAAAATCTATGGCTTTTATTTCCTTTCCATTTACCATAACCATTTCATCAGAAAGGAAACCACTTTCTTTAAGCACCATCACCTTATTTATATAGCCAGGGTAACGAAGGGTCTTTTCTATCATATTGGGAACATCTAAGCTTTTAATTAATGAGCGTAAGCCATCGCTATTAAATGCTTCTAATTGTCCCACTACCGGAAATTCTAAAACCTCGGTTTCTGTTAAAGCTGGCATCACTACCTCATTTCCATCCCTTACAAATCGAGCCGGACGCGTATACTCCTCTATCACATCGCTGGGTGAGAAAGGTGCTTTATATTGCCAGAAAGTAGATTTATCCTTGGGTAAGCCTCCCACATATATTTTAATATCTTGCGCATCGTCTAATAAAGTAGCACCATAGGCCGATAATAAATGACTCATTCCTGGTGCCACCCCCATATCTACTAACCAAGTGACACCTTTTTCTTTGGCTAATTGGTCGAGCTCTTCAAAATCCTCTGGATAGAAAGCAATATCTACCCCACTCTTTCCGGCTTGTATGACTCTTTTTAAACTCTGATAACCTATTTCACCTGGCAATGCATTGATAACGAAGTCGGCTGATTGCACCAAATTCTCAATAGCACCCTCCTCCATTAAATCACATGCAATACAATCAATACCTTCTGCTTTGGCTCTGCTTAATTGCTCGACACTTCTATCTGCCAATACCACATTCCAATCAATATTTTTATTTAAATCCAATGCCATGGGTGTTCCAACTAAGCCACCACCTAAAACCACTACTTTTTTCGCCATCTTATTTGTATTTTTATGGAAGTTTTTAAACCACCAATAAGTTCATATTCACTAATATGATGTGAATTTACGATTTTTTTCAAAAAACTGTAACATTAGAATAAGCAAAAGGTCATATAATTGAATGTTGAAAAGAAAATCCACATATAAAGATGTACATCACGAGTTGATTCAGAAATGCAGAAAGGGACATCAAAAATCCCAAATGCAAATCTACAAACTCTATTATAAGGCCATGTTTAATACCAGTCTTAGAATTATTGGTAATAAAACAGATGCTGAGGACATCATGCAAGACTCGTTTATTAGTGCTTTTCAAAAGATAAGCCAATACACAGAAGAAGGCAGTTTCGGAGGATGGTTAAAAAGAATAGTAGTGAATAATTCTTTAGATGCTTTAAATAAAAACAAACTTGAAACAGAGTTTAATGAGCATTTAGAAGTAGTTGTTGAAGAACCTACCATAGTTTCTATAGATCATGTGAAGATTAAAGATGTGAAAGAAGCTTTAGGTAAAATTAAAGAAGAATACAGAGTCATCATTTCACTTTTCCTTTTTGAAGGATACGATCATGAAGAAATTAGTGAGATTTTAGGAATTTCCTATAATCTATCTAGGACCAGGTATTCAAGAGCAAGAAAAAAATTAATAGATGAGGTCAATCTCATACAAAAAGAAAGGAGTTTCAAATGGGCATAGAAAAATTTGAGAATCTAATAAAAGATAATAAAGAGTATTTTGAAAAAGAACCTTCCATGGAACATATGGATAAATTCTTCTTCAAACTCCAAGAACAAGAAGAGAAAAAAAGAATGAGCTATATCAATAAAGACCAAAGAGCTTGGTGGATTGGTATTGCAGCAAGCCTTAGCCTTTTGATTAGTATTGGATGGTTTATCACTCAACAACCCACCGAAAGTCAGAAAAGGCAAGAAATGGGTCTTTCATTAGAACTTACAGAAATCAAATCCTATTATACTCAGGAGAGTAAGAAAAAGCTAAATGAAATCATTCAATGTGCCGACCAAAGTGAAGGAACGAAAAAACTGATTGCCTCCACCGAAACCCAATTGGGTAAGCTCGCTTTTAATGTTGAAAAACTAGAAGACAAACTTAAAGAGGCCTCTGGAAATAAAAAACTAGAACTAGCATATATTCAAAACCTTAAAGCAAAAAACGATTTGGTGAATCAAATGCACAACCAAATTTGTAAACAGAACAATAATATCTTAACACAATAAATCAGCAACCATGAAAACAAAAACCACAATACTCAGCACCCTAAGCATACTCATGCTTGTCTTATTCCTCCTTCCTGTCTCTTTAATGGCAAAAGGCGATTTTAGCAAACCGACAAAAAAAGAATTCAATATCGATAAAGGAGCTAAACTCTCTTTGAATTGTGAATTCACCGAAGTAAAAGCCTATAACTGGGATAAAGATATCATTAGCATCGAAGTTACCGTTACAGTGGATGCTAAAAACCAAAGTAAAGCCGATGACAAATTTGAAAGAATCATTGTAGAGATGAGCGGAAACTCCAGCCTTGTTGAATTAAAAACAGGTTTAGGAAGCGGATATTTCAGCAATAAGAATAATAATAGCATAGATATTGATGTTCTTATTTATTATCCCGCCCATATTATGCTTGAGCTCGACAATGAATTTGGAAGTAACTTTTTCGAGAATATTGATGGACAAGTAAATGTAGATGTTTCTTATGGAAATTTTGAAGCCAATAATCTAACCAGCGAACAGCTAGACATACAAGCCGAATTTGGTCAGATAAATGTGAAGAGGTTCCAGTCGGGCAAAGTAAAGGTGGCCTATGGTGGATTTACTGCTCAAGTAGCTGCAGTCATTAAATTGGATAGTGAATTCTCTTCTAATGAGATTCAAACGGTGAGTCAATTAGATTTAGAAACTGCCTACGATAAAAATTATTTTGGAGAAGCAAGTGTTGTATTTGCTGAATCTGAGTTTAGTAGTATCAGAATAGATGAGCTAAAAAAACATATTGAATTAGACATCGATTATGGAAATATTAAAATTAGAGATATCGCTTCTGATTTTGATATGATAAATATCAGCTCTGAATTTACCGGAGTAGATTTATTCTTCAAATCACCAGCAAACTTTGCATTCAAAGCCTCCTCAGAAATGGGTGGCATCAACTATCCTAAAGACCTTGCCAAAATCACTTATCTTGAAAAAGAAATGATGGAACTAGATATAGAAGGTTACTTTGGAAATGCAAAAGGACAAAGCCCTAAGCTCATCCTCAGTATGGAAAATGCTACAGCAAATATTAAAATCGACTAAAAACATAAAATCATGAAAAAATCAATCTTATTAATAGCTTTGGTGACTTTCGGTATCGGATTATTCGCCAACGAAGAAGAAAGAACAGTTAATAGCTTTAATGCCATTGAAAACAATTGCTCGCTCGATGTTACCATCACACAAGGAGACGTACAAAAAGTAGTGGTTATTTCTCCAGAGAAATACATGCAGAAAATACAAACTAAAGTGGTAGCCAATACTTTAATCATCGATATCAAAGGTTCATTATCTTATAGAAACGAAGAGTTAAGAATAGAAGTCACCGTTAAAGACTTAAAAGAGATTTCCAATTCTGGTAGTGCCGATTTTTATATAAACGGAGTATTCTCTGCTACAGATTTAGTTCTCGACATGCATGGTTCTGGTGATTTTGAAGGAGACTTTAATGTAAAAAACCTAGAAATTAGCATGCATGGAAGTGGTGATGTAGAAATCAGTGGAGTAAATGGCTCTTTAAGTGTTATACAAATGGGTTCTGGAGATTTCGAAGGTGAATCTCTACACCTAGGTGAAGCTAGCTTTAAAATGAATGGGTCAGGCGATAATGAAGTGAATGGAACTGCTGCTATGATGGATTTATCTCAAAATGGCTCAGGTGACTTTGACGGCAGAAGCTTTGAAGTAAAAACGGCTAAAGTGAGAAAGACAAGTTCTGGGGAGTCTGATGTTTTTATCACCGATACTTTAGATGCTCGACTTTCTGGAAGTGGCGACTTAAACATTAAAGGCAGACCAGAAATCAATAATTTTTCGGCCACAGGAAGTGGTGAAATAAGGTCTTTATAATTAATAGAAAACTAAAAAAACATATACCATGAAAACAAAATCATTATTACTATCGATAGCATTTATAGCCATCTCAATATTGGCCTATAGTGGCCCTGCAAAACGTATAAAAGGCAGTGGCAATGTGATTAAAGAAACCAGAACACTAAGTAGCTTTAGTTCTATCGACGTTGGAGGAGCTTTTGAAATCGAATTGGTGAAGTCTAATGAAGAAAAAATTGTTATTGAAGCTGATGACAATATCATGCCTCATATTAAAACTAGAGTAAGTGCTGGTGAATTAGATATTGAAAACACAGAGGATTTAAACAATCCAACAACATTAAAACTAACTATCTATTATAAAAATATAGATGAGCTTGATATTAGCGGTGCTGCAGAATTATATTCTTCAGATATTTTAGAGGCCAGTAATTTAGAATTAGACTTTAGTGGAGCGTCAGAGGTGACTTTAAAATTAAAAGTGGAAAGCTTAGAAGCTGATTTTAGTGGAGCAAGTAAAGTGGAACTAGAAGGTAGCATTAATTCTGCCGAACTAGATTTAAGTGGAGCTTCAGTGGTAAGAGCTTACGGATTAGAAATTCAAGATTTAGAATTAGAAGCCAGTGGTGCTGCAGTAGTTAGAGTATTAGTTTTAGAAAACCTTTCTATCAGCGCAAGTGGAGCATCCTCTGTTAAATATAAAGGAAATCCAAGCATTAGCATCCATGATGTTTCTGGAGCTTCTTCAGTTAGAAAAGGATAAAGAAAATTATTTTGATTTTATAAGGCGGTATTTCAATGGAAATGCTGCTTTTTTTTAGATTTCAAATAATACTATAAACTCACATCAAATTTCTTTCGTATCTCTTGCTCCATCTTAAAGAAATAATCTTTCTCCAAGGTATACACCACCAACTCAAATACAAAATGCTCTGCATCTTCATGAATGAGGTTGATAACAGGTGACTTTTTTAAAGATGAATATGGTAAACTCAATATCTCAAACCTTATCTCTTCTTCTTTATCCACAGACTTTTTATCATTAGCCGTGCTCAAAGTAAAGCTATGACTGAGAACCATTTCACCTGGGTGTAGTTTGATAATAATGGCATCAGCGAGTTTGGTATATGGAATATAGATCATCTCTCCATTATCAGACTCCAGCTCTAGGCTATGCTTTCCCAATCCTACTATTTTACCTTGATATTCGTTGATTTGAACAGAATCGTTAATCTCAAAATTAGAGTTCAGCTTAAAAACTCCTCCGCTGATATAATTCTTCATATAATACCAAAGTAACCAAAACCCAGCTACCATTAATAATATAAATAGTCCGAATGAATATATCTGATTAGAATCACTTAATTCCCTAATGACAAAGATGGTATAGAGTATCCAAAATAGAATTTCGGAAATGGTGAAGTAACGCAGAAAAGCTTTTTTTCTTTCTGGTTGCTTAATCAAATAAGGGAAAGCCTTAGCAATCACCTTCAAAATGATAAACAAAATGAAAGCTATCAGAGCCAATCCGATGATTTCAATATTTGAAAATTTCAAGTCCCAAGTTTCCATATTATAATAGTTCTCTTTTTACTAATGCTTTTCGTAAGAATGGTAATACGTAAGGATCGATATCCAAAATATCATCTCCAATTTCCACTAAAATCCCAGCGCGTTTCAAAACCCTAACTTTCTTAATCACATCTACCCTAGTTTCCTGACTCACCCTAACTAATTTGGATAAATTCATTCGCTTATGTAATATGAAATGAAGGATAAAAATCATCCATTCTGTTTCTAGAAACCTTAAAGGAGCGGTATCAGGCAATTTAGGTTTTGCAATTGAAACAACCGATTTATCCACATCAGTTGCCGACTTAATCCAAGCTTGTAAAGTTACTCCTGGATTACCTTCAGAATAATTAAACAAGCGACTAAATAAGCGGGCATAATTCCATGAACGATAACGAGCTTCAGGTATATTATTGATATTGAAGCTCAATGATGAAGTGCTGTGACGTTTCATCACCACTTCTTTCAGTTGACGAGCATTAAAAGGTCGCAATTCTATCAGCTTCAAGAAATTGCTTTCTATTTTTTTATACCTATTCATCAACCTAAAACTATGAATATTCCCCATCACCACAAATAGATGTTGGTTTCCGTATCTGTTAATGATATTCATCAATTGCTCTATCACTTTCATTCCACCAGAGCTTTTCTCCCACCACAATTCCAAATCATCAAAAAAGAAGATAGACTTAGTAGGAATATCATTAAATATTTTAGCAATACTACCATTGTTTTCTGTAGCATTTTGGAAATTTTTAAGTAATTCTGAAACCGATACAGAACCTGTATAAGGAGGATTGATATAGAAAACCTCCCCTTTTACTTCTAGTTTCTGAATGATATAATTGGAAAAAAAAGACTTACCTGAGTTTCTTTCACCCAATATCATAATACCTCCACCAAAGCCAGAATTCCATTGTTCATAGGTGGATAAGAAACTTTTCTGCTCCTCTTCTCGTCCAACCCAGAATTCGTTCAAGTAGAACTGTTTTCTTAGGAAAAGCTGTTTATAATAGTCTGGCATCCTCTTGAGCACTCTGCCCAATGGACTCACCTCCTCTTTAAAAGCCAATAAGGTTTCCACTCTGGTTTCTTGTTCTAATAAAGATTTACTCAGCTTTTGAGCCAATAGTAATCCAGAGCTCTGATTATACCAGAGTTTATTCAGCTGATTAGTAAGCGTAATATGGACTGATTTATACCTTTTTGTAACCTGACCAAACCAACGTTTTGTGGTTTCCGTTTTGATATAATTCTTTAAGTCTTGTATACTTCTAATAAATGGATAAAGCTCTAGGTTTGCTTTTAAACCACCACTTTTTTTAAGCAGAACGCTTTTTAAATATTCTTGTTTCTCAGCAATATTGAGTAATAAACCATTCGCCTTTTCAAAAGCCAAACTCAATTGCTCATCAAATTCTAAACTACTATTGATTACCTTTTTAAATTCCTCCGAATTCTTTTCTTTATCACTAGAAGGTATTAAAACCATCTGCTGCATTTCGGCAAATTGAGAATTTATGGCATTCAATTCCTGACCTAGGTTGATCAGTAACTCTCTCACTTCCATCATTTCCTTCTCCACCATATAGTCAAGGGTTCTTTTGATGGATACTTCTATTTCCTGATATACATGAATTTCTGAATCCTGCTCAGCATGATCATAAGTGTCAGCATAAATACTTAATAAGTCTGGGAAATCATTAATGGAAGATTTGATCTTCTTCAAACTACTATTATACTGATCAATAAAGCTCTGTTGCAATTGTATATCTAGATTAGAACTAGAGCTTTTTAATCTGGTATTGATAAATGATTTTTGCTCTTCAATATCTTTACCTTGAGCCACTTTTAAGACTTCAATAAATACTCTTAAAGGATGTGAAATTGATTCATCTATGCTCTTACTTAATCTCTCATTCAAATCGTTCAGTACATTCTGAGAGCTAAATCTAAATCTCAACAAATAAGAATTCAACTGATTGAGATTATCCATTAAATTCTGATTATTTCTCCAAATATTAATACTAGAGACAAAAGACTTTTTGGATTTCTTAGCTATAATATATTGATCAGAATTATAATCGATATAGGAATTACTCAGTGGATGGTTCAGTTTAAAGATAAAGTCTTCCAAACTTTCGCTAAAACCAATTTTAAAACCCTTAGAAACAGCTTCCATATCAGTCTTTCTCACATCAATGAGTTGCTTCATCAATAAAGAAATCTGTTCTTTCTGTTTTAATAATTCTTCTTCACTTGGAATGCTATCTAGAGCCAAATCCATCGTATTTTCAAATATTCCTGAAATATTTTGCAAAGTTTTAAAAACCTCATTCTCAAAACGGAAAGAATCGCGATTCAAGTGGTTCACTGTATTTTCTAAACTTTTATAAACCGATTTTGGGAAAATCATCAGCATCTGTTCTCTAAAGTGAACATAATACGATATAGAAGAACTTAAACGAAATATAGGAGAAAACCACGCTGCTTTTCTTCGCATTCTTGCATTTACTTTTTCTGCTTCCTTTAATTGTTCTCGAGTGATATGAGTTTTAATTCGGTAAGGATAATTAGAAATACTTTTGCCAAAACGATTTAAGGTTTCCATCACCAACTCGAATTTTTCATCGAGGAGTTTATCTAATGTTTGTGAAACTGATTTTTCTGCATATTGCAATTGCCCGCGCATAAAAATACCATGCTGTACCTCTATGGTCTTTCTAAAAGCTGTTACTCTATTGCTACTCGCCCTACTGATTAAATTATCATAACTTTTTTCTCCAGAACTAAGGATATATTCTAACCATTTAATCTGATTATCAAGCAATGGCATCATCATTTCACTCATAAAGGCAGCATAAACATGCTCTATATCTATGGCTAATTTATTCAATGCTGGTTTGAATTTTTCCTCTTGAATAATATCTAAAAGTGCGGTCAATGGTTTTTGTTCACTCATTTTTTTGGTGAGCGATTTATCAAATACAGGAAGTGGTTTTAACTCCCCTAAACTCAAACTTTTAAATTCAGAACTTGCATTAATAATAGCAACTGTTCCGATATTACGACACAAAATGTTTATTTTTTCTACAAACTTAGCTTCTTCCCCCTTAATAATTGGAGTAAAACCAAGGAAAGTAAGATCGGTATCTACTGATTCTACCTGAATAATATCGTAGAAACTACGTTGTTCTATCTCATTATTAATAATCATTAAGTCCGCACTAATACGAAGATTATCTAGCACATGCTGCGCATTCTCATGAATAGAATTAGAAACATCATTATTCTGATTTACAATGAGTAATCTAATTTTTGCATTGGCCCAATCTTCACTTAGGGTGATAAATTTCGCAAGCGACAGTGCGAGATTTCCATTATGCCCTCCTCCACGCCACCAAATATCTATACTTTGTTGTTTTCCCCATCCCCTTTTCTTATCATAATCCAATAAAACTACATTCATATCTAATGATGAAAGTCGAGAAACCAATCGTGAAAAATCAAGAGGATCGTTACTTTCACGCGCCCAGCCCATCATAACAGTATTGGGTTCCACACCAGAGAATCCATAGGTTTGGGCTATCATTTCTATACCTTCATAAATATTACTCACCGACTGTCGACGAGTAAAAACGCCAGTATATTGCTCCTCAATTTCAGAAGATATTTTTTGCTTTGATTTGGAAAATAGGAATTCAGAATCTTGACTCAGGTGCAAATCGAAGTTGGACAAAAACCCTTGTTTCCCCACCATATTCACTCCCATTTCTAATAAATGTGGGCGCGCATTTCCTCCACCACTAAATAGGATAATATTGGGTTGCCAATTGGATTCTTTTAATGGTTTCTGATTGATTCTGTGTAAACTTGTTCTGATGATACTCGTCCAAACACTCTGCCAAACATCAGTCATATTTCCTTGCACTTCTCTCCTCTTCAGGAAGAAATAAATACCAAACATAATACCAAAGGCCACTAACATCCCTAGCATATCGAGGTTGATCATCACAAACATACTGGCTACAAAGCCTATCACACCAATCCAAATAGAAATTTTTAGGCTGGGTCTAAAGTCACTATTCGACCACCTTTCGAGCACATAAGCCAAATTGATAAAACCATATGCTGCTATATAAAACATGGAAACAATTCCAGCAATAACATCTAACTCTCCAATTAAGATTCCTAATTCTGCTAAAATGAAAGTAGCGATTAAAGCTCTACGAGGTTCATTATTTTTCCCCACTCCTTGACCAAAAAATGAAGGAGTCACTTTATCTTGAGACATGGCTTGTAAAATTCTAGGGCCTCCTAAAATACCACCTAATGCAGATGATAATGTTGCGCCCCAAATACCTGCAATCACGAAAGGTGAAAACCATGCTATCTTTAATAAGAAATTGGTATCTGTTAATAATAGTTCTCTATCTACAAAAAAGGCGAATAATAGAGCTAAACCAATATAAACTACTAATCCTAAACCAATGGCATATAGCGTTCCTTTAGGAATGGAATCTTTGGGTGATTTCAAATCTCCCGACATGGCTACACCAGCGGTAAAACCAGTTACAGCAGGAAAGAAGATTGCAAATAGGACAATTAAATCAGGAGAATTTGAACTCGCTGTTAGAGCTGGTTCTGCGGCTTGATATTCTCCACCAGTTAATGCACCGATAATAATAGAAACAATAGAAAGTGCAATGGCACCAAGAATAAAAAACTGCGTTTTAATGGCAATTGAAGTACTGATATAAGCTATCAACACCAAAAGAATGATGACCACAGTACCTATTAACCTAATATCATTGACTTCCCCAGTCATTGCTAGGAAATCGCTAATGACTTCTATGCTCAGGAAGTTCTCTACAAAACCTACAATATATAAGGAAATACTCAGGGCAGTACCTAAAAAGATAGTCACTCCAATACTCCCCCCCATGGGTAATCCCAAACTTCGGGATAACATATAATAGATTCCTCCGGTTTTTATTTTTTTATCAGTAGCAATGGAGGAAAGACTAAGCCCAGTTGATATAGAAATAACATGGGCAATTACAATGAGACCGATCACGGCATATAATCCTGCTTCGCCTACGATATAACCTAAACGAAGGTACATGATTACACCTAAAATCGTTAAAATAGAAGGCGTAAAAACGCCACCAAAAGTGCCAAACTTCTTAGCTTGAGCCATAAATATTAAGATTTATTGTATAGAATGTTAATAGGATACGAAAATACGACTTTATTGTTACGTTCTTGGATTTAATAGCTTCTTGAATAATAATGGTCTAAGTAAAGATTGGAGGTCCTGCTTTACATCCTGGTTATCAGCATGTTTGACTCACAGGTAATTATTTAGTAACCCATAAGGTTAAATTTTGAATTTTATATTGTTCGTCTCTTCAATTAAGAACAAAATACAATGGTAAATTTGCTGTTTGTAGATCTTCTTGTTTAAAAACACTAAACAAAAAATAGCATTTAGAAAAACCAGATAAGACTTTTAAGGGACATATAAAAAATATTGAGCTTATGAAACTTCAAAATTGGCATATAAGAAAATTTATATCCAAGTATGGTTTTACAATCTCTATATTGTACGATATCAAATAAGTTAACTTACAATAATGAATTAATCTGGGGCGTTCAAACGTTGCTTGGTGACTTCAAACATGGTGATTCCACCTGCAACAGATACATTAAGAGAGGCGATTTGACCAACCATAGGTATCTTTATAAAACCATCTAAGTATTTCATATAGGCTTCTGAAATTCCATTTTCTTCACTTCCTAGCATGAGTGCGACTGGGCCTGTAAAATCAACATCATAATAATACTCTGTAGCTTTCTCTGAAATTCCGTAGATTTTAATTCCACTATTTTTCAAAAACTCTAATGTAGTCTTTAAGTTATCCTCACGACAAACTTGAATCTTATGCAATGCCCCTGCTGATGTTTTAATGGCATCTTCATTAACAGTGGCTGCTCCTCTAGAAGGAATGATGATTGCATCTACTCCACTACATTCAGCTGTTCTAGCTATAGCTCCAAAGTTTCTTACATCGGTAATTCTATCCAATACTAAAAGAAATGGGTTTTTCCCATCCTCATAAAGCATAGGTATTAGGTTTTCAATATTCTGATAAGTGATTGGTGAAAGATATGCGATAACACCCTGATGGTTTTTTCTTGTTATGCGATCTAAACCCTGCTGTGGAACACTATTAAAAGGGATATGGTGATACTTTATTAACTGAAAGAAGTCATGATACAAGCCTCCTCTTAATCCATTCTGAATCAACAATTTCTCTATTTCTTTCCCACTTTCAATGGCTTCCATAATGGCTCTAATGCCAAATACCATCTGATTTTTATCTTCACTTTTTCTCATCATATTCTTATCATTGAATTTGCAAAGGTAGGGATTTGTTGAAAGTATTAAGCGTATTTTATTCTTCTTCTTTTCGAAGTATTTCTAATAATAGTTTTGCTGTGGCAGCGGGCTCATCTTTTTCGATAGGAATATTCAGAACGCTATTGTCGTCTCTTTTGGCAATACCAAAACCATAAGCTTTATCATAGTATTGAAGACTTATATCTGCAACGGTCATAAAATCCCCTGACTCTAGGGCATCCAAAGCTTGTTGCGCTCGCAAACCACCTAACTTTCTGGCTATTCTCTCCAAAGCATTTTTCAAAGCCACATTATCACCATTGGCATATTCTTTCACCAAGCGCTCCTCTCTCACTTTCTTTGGAATAACGACCTGATAAACTTTAGCTTCTCTCATTCTTTTGAACAATGCAAAAGGAATACCGCATTGTCCCATGGTAATACTTTCATCTTCCAGCCAAACAGGTTTGGTAGTATCTAGTTTTAGCCACTCTTTAGCTAAGTTATTCTCAAACTGCTCATTTGTAGGCTGTTCCGATTCACCAATAGAGCCAAATGCTGAACCTTTATGATGGGCTATTCCTTCTAAGTCTACAAATTGCTCTCCAAGATTTTCCAGTTCTTTCAGGATATCTGTTTTACCACTTCCGGTGTATCCTCCGAGTATTCTAATAGAAATATCATTGCCTAATTGTTCTCGAATATAGGCTCGATAACCTTTGTAGCCCCTTGCTAAAATAAAAACCTTTAATCCTATCAATTCAAAAAGCCAAGCCATATTTTGGGAGCGCATCCCTCCTCTCCAACAATGCACCAACAGCTGATTGTTTTTAGCCAACTTTCTGGCTTGCTTGGAGAAGTCAGCGAGTTTTGGACCCACATATTCCAATCCTAACTGAATAGCGAAATCTTTACCGGCTTGCTTATACCTAGTACCTACTTTAGCTCTTTCTTCATTATTAAAAATAGGAATATTCAAAGCTCCTGGAATCCTACCTATATCATACTCTCCAGGAGATCTCACATCTATAATGGGAATAGTTTCTGAAAGCTCTAGAAATTCTTTTGGGCTAATGATATTGAGCATATATTGATTTTACTTCCTGTTTATCGCATCAAACAAATAGAAATTATTTATTCAAGCTATTCATTTGCAAAACTACTCATTATTAATTCTTGAGCCATTACTGAAGATAATATTTCTATGAATCCACAAAAAAAACACCACGATATTCAAGATTACTACCCATATATAATTTGCATTGTGGCTAATTGGTCTATCTTTGCCAAAATTTTTCAAAGTATGATAGTTGTAACAGGTGCCGCAGGCTTTATTGGTAGTGCTCTTACAGGAGGTTTAAATAAAGCTGGGTTTGAGGAGCTTATATTAGTAGATGATTTTTCACGGGAAGAAAAAAAGAATAATCTAATAGGTAAAAAGTACATTGACAAGGTTGAAAGAGAGTACCTCAGCGATTTTCTGAGAAATTATTCCGATGAAATTGATTTCATTATTCATATTGGTGCCCGTACCGACACTGCTGAGTTTAATAAAGATATTTTTGATGAACTCAACCTAAACTATACCAAAATGGTTTGGGAATTTTGTGCTAAGAATGACATTCCTTTAATATACGCTTCCTCAGCTGCCACTTATGGTTTGGGAGAATATGGCTATGAAGATCGGCACGATATCGTTGACAAGCTAAAACCTTTAAATGCCTATGGTGATTCTAAGAATGACTTCGACAAATGGGCTTTACAACAAGAACAACAACCTCCATTTTGGGCAGGATTGAAATTTTTCAATGTATATGGTCCCAATGAATATCATAAAGCAAGAATGGCATCCGTTATTTTCCATGCTTTCCATCAAATAAATGATAATGGTTTAGTAAAACTATTCAAAAGCCATAAAGAAGGTTATGAGGATGGAATGCAATTACGCGATTTCGTTTATGTTAAAGATTTAATTAAGGTGATTATCTTTTTAATGGAAAACAAACCAGAAAGCGGATTATATAATCTTGGAACTGGTACAGCTAGAGCTTTTTATCATTTAGCTGAAGCTACTTTTGCAGCGCTAGAATTAGAAAGCAATATTGAGTTCATCGATACCCCTAAAGACATAAGAGATAAATACCAATATTTTACTGAAGCCAATATGGATAAACTAAAAGCTGCTGGATATGCAGAAGAGTTTTATTCATTAGAGGATGGCGTTAAAGATTATGTGGTGAATTATTTATCGAAAGAAGAGTATCTTTAAATCAGTAGAAGATATATCAATATATTAGCGTAAATTAGGTGGTATGTACAAAACACTTGGTTTACGCTTTTTTAGTTTTATGATATTTTATTGAGTAAAAAAAACAGACCCATTTCATTTAAAAAAAACTATTTTTACTCCAAAGTATACACGATTAGATAAGAAGAAAGATGAAAATCAAATATAAAAACCATCATTTTAAACACGAGAAATCTAAGAACATCATGCTTTTGGTTTATGCCTTAATCATTGGACTTTTAGTGGGACTTGTAGGTGCTTCTTTCAGAATATTTTTGAGTTATATAGAGCAGTTTAGAGACTCTCTATTTGAAAATGTAGAGGATGGTGTGTTGATGACTTGGTTGTGGCCTATTTTATTTACTATCACCGGTATTAGCATTGCTCTATTATTAGTTAAAAAGTATGCGCCAGAAGCTTCAGGAAGTGGAGTTCACGAGATAGAAGGTGCCTTAGATGAAATACGTCCCATGCGATGGAAGCGCGTTTTGCCCATTAAGTTCATTGCTTCGCTTTTCTCTTTAGGAAGTGGATTATTGCTAGGGCGTGAAGGCCCAACCATTCAAATTGGAGCCAATATGGGGCAAATGGTAAAGGATACTGTTGGGACAAGTGAGATAGATAATAATCCTTTAGTATCAGCTGGTGCTGCTGCTGGATTAGCCAGTGCTTTTAATGCTCCTCTTTCTGGAATCATCTTTATTATTGAAGAAATGCATGGCCACTTTAGATTCAACTTTTATTCGGTTGCTGCTATCATGATAGGTGCTGGAGCAGCAGATTTTGTGGTGAGAGCATTAGTAGCTTCTAAACCTAGTATAGAAATGATGGTGTTCACCAGCCCCAATATTTATGGTTTATGGCTTTTTGTTCTACTCGGATTACTTTTTAGTTTGATAGGATTCTTATTCAATAAATTTCTAATACTGGGTTTAGACTTCTTTCAAAAAACATTGAAAAAAGTCCCCAACATTTTTATCGCCATCATAGTGGGACTAATAATAGCTATTATTGGTATATTATCTCCCGAAATGATTGGAGGAGGATATGAATCCATATCTAAGGTATTAGAACACTCCTTTACCCTTTCATTTTTACTTTTCCTCTTCTTAATCAGGATGATATTAACTATTTTCAGTTATAGCTCGGGAGTACCAGGTGGTATTTTTGCCCCTCTACTCACCCTTGGTGTTATTTTCGGGATGCTCTTTGGAATGATCATGCAGGGCTATTTCCCCAACTTAATCTCTCATCCTGGAGTATTTGCTATTGCAGGAATGGCCGCCATTTTCTCGTCAACTGTTAGGGCTCCTTTAACAGGTCTCGTTCTTGCCATAGAAATGACTTCGAATTATGAACTAATCCTTCCTCTGATTATCACTACCCTGACAGCTTCTGTATTTACCACACTCATGGGGAATCAGCCCATTTACACCACACTTTTAAAGCGAACCTTAGCAAAATCTAAACTTGAACATGGAAAATAAACCTTTAAAACATTTAGAAACCTATGATTTCATATAGAAATCCCCTCCATTTTGAAGCTCATAATACTAATATTTAGCAGTTTGTTCATTTGAATAAAATAATTAATTTTTCCATAATATTATTGTTATAAAATTAACAATTTAAATTTCACAAAATACCCTTAAACACAGCTAATAAACCGCATTCTATATTATCTCCTCTTGTAAATAAACCAAATAAAACGCATGAGCATCAACCATACGAGTTCAAAATATCAGGTCTTTACTGTTCTTCTATTATTTTTCAGCTTTGGGCTGACAAATTGTAGCCCTAAAGAAAAGAATTCCTATTCCATTGAGAAAGGACAACTGAATTTAAAAGAATGGGATTTTAATAATGATGGTATAGTCAAATTAAATGGAGAATGGGAGTTTTATTGGAATCATTTTATCCTTTCTGAGGATTCTGTTATTGATAAAATAGAAGCTGAGCATATTTCTGTTCCAGGCCTTTGGAACGAACATATTTCCAATGGAAAAAAGATAGAGAATATAGGATATGGTTCCTATAGACTAAAGGTGAGTATAAAAGAAATAGAAGAATTAGCCATAAAATATATAAATGCCAGCTCCTCAGCAGCAATTTATGTTGATGGAGCCTTACTATATGAATCCGGCAAACCCAATACTTCAAAAGAAACAGCAATAGCTGGATATCGGCCTGAAGTGATTTCATTTATTCCAAAGGCTAATGAATTTGAAATTATCATCCATATCTCAAACTATCATCACAAAAAAGGAGGACAGTGGGAACCCTTAATTCTAGGACAGAAAAAGCAGATTCAAGAGTTTTTCAACCTGAGGATTTTTTTGGAAATTCTATCCGCAGGATTTATCTTCATCATGGTATTATTTCACTTAACACTTTACTCGAGATTCCCTGATGACAAACCTCTACTCTATTTTGCCATATTCTCCTTTTTTATTTCCATAAGATTTATTGTAGATGGTGAGTTTTCCATTTTTATGATGGGAGATTTCAGCTGGTCAAGCATATTACATATTTCCTATTTGAGCTTCTATTTGGCTGTGCTTTTCTTTTTCTTATATTTTAAAAGTCTGTTCCCTAAGTTGGTGAATACTATAGCTACTCGAATAATCGTAAGCACTTCATTAGTATTCTCAGCATCTGTAATCTTACTTCCTACAGAGCAGTTTTCCTATGGAATGATTTATTTTCAATTGTTTACCATCATTTCCTGTTTCTACCTATTCCCAGTTCTATTTTTAGCCATTAAAGAAAAAAGAGAAGGTGCTAAGTTTTTACTTATTGGTTTTGTCATCGTTTTTCTTTGCTTGATTCATGATACCCTTGAAGTAAATGAAATCATCTATTCTACTCCTTTATCCTCGTATGGAATCACCATTTTCATTTTAATGCAGGCTTATTTTCTTTCCATTAGAATACGTAAAGCTTTAGAACATAATAAGGTTCTCTCACATGATTTACAGATTCAAAATGAGGAGTATTGCGACTTGAACATCCGCTATAAAGAGCAAAATGAAAGACTATTATTATCTAAGGATAGAGCTGAGGAAAGTGACCGCCTGAAATCCTCTTTCTTAGCCAATATGAGCCATGAGATTAGAACTCCAATGAATGGTATCATGGGTTTTGCAAGTTTATTAAAGATGCCCGAGCTATCACCTGAAGAGCGAAAAGAAAGCATTGAGATCATTGAGAAAAGCGGGCAACGTATGCTCAATATCATTAATGACATTATCGATATTTCGAAAATTGAATCTGGTTTAATGGAAGTCTATATCAAGGAATCTGATATTAATGACCAAGTACAATATATTTATACCTTTTTCAAACCAGAAGTAGAAGCCAAAGGAATGAAACTCATTCTAAAGAATCAGTATTCGAGAGTTCCCACCATCATTAAAACGGACAGTGAAAAGGTTTTCGCTATTTTAACTAATCTGGTTAAAAATGCCATTAAATATTCCGCGAAAGGAATCATTGAATATGGTTTTGAAATAAAAGGAAATTTCCTTGAATTCTATGTAAAAGACGATGGCATTGGAATTGCCCAAGGCAGACAAGAAGCCGTCTTCGAACGTTTTATCCAAGCTGATATCAGCAATAAAATGGCTTTAAGTGGTGCTGGATTAGGTTTATCTATCACCAAGGCTTATGTGGAATTACTAGGAGGAAAAATTTGGTTAGAAAGCCAAGAAGGAAAAGGCTCTACCTTCTTTTTCACCCTGCCCTACCAAATTCCTGAAGAAAGTGAAACCATAAAAACCACAGAGCAAACCAAGGTAGAGGAAATAGATTATCTCAAAAGCTTAAAAATAATGATTGCTGAAGATGATGAAACTTCAAAAACTTTGATTGTTAAGCTGGTAAGAAAGTTAAGCAAAGAAATTATTGAAGTAACTTCTGGAATTGAAGCTGTGGAGCAATGTTGCAAGCATTCTGATATAGATTTGATTTTGATGGATATTCAAATGCCTGAAATGAATGGCCACGAAGCCACACAGGAAATCAGAAAATTCAATAAAGAGGTCATCATTATTGCTCAAACGGCTTATGGTTTGGCTGGTGATAAGGAAAAAGCATTGGAGGCGGGTTGCAACGAATATCTTGCCAAACCTATTGATAATATTGAGCTGTATTCTCTTATTAAAAAGTATTTTGGAGCTAGTTAGCTTCCGCTTTGATGTTTATTGAGTTTAGCTGGAATAAGCCTAATAACTCTTTCCTATAAAACGGAATTTAGAAAATAAGAAAAAGCAGAGCAAATACATCATAATTACTTGGTAGTTCTTTGTGAATTCCTTTGTACCTCTCAGTGTTACAGCTATTACACAAAGTTCCTCAAAGAAAACTCAAAGATTCACAAAGAAATGTTTCATTGTTTAATTACATATCCATATTTAGAAGTTCTTTTTAAATACTAAAAACCAAAAGTTTCCATTCTAAGATCTAAATAATAATTCCAAGGATGGCAATGAATCTCTTTTTTTATTACTCTTTGCCCATCAAATATGGCTATTTTAAAAGGAGCATTTGTCATCCAGTGACAACGAGCCTTATAATTTATAACTTCAGAAATTAATATATTATAATCTTCCTTTGAAACTCTTTGTGATTTTCCTTCATACTTTTGATAATCTGGCAATTCCGAAGATATCTTTATATTTACCCAGCATTTAACTTCCCCTGCAGAATAGGTAGCCATGTATCCGCTATCGCCTTTCATTATTCTTATTTCTTCTTTATGGCCACCAAATTCACCACAATCTCTTATAAAAGCTACAAATATTATGGTATCTGAATCTTTATTAAACGATTTCAAAAATGGCAGCTCTAACTCTTCTCTTAAATCTTGCGCTCTTGCTAATTCAAAATATGAATATCTAAAACCTAAATCAATGGCTTTCCATAAGTTATATTCTCCGTATTTTATTATTCTTTCCTTGTCAGAAGCAGTTAAAGAACTTAACCCAATAGAATCATTATCATCAATATAATCTAGATAATTTATACCAATACCCGCATATGATTGCCCAAGCTCATATTGTGCCTTAATACATTTTCTAAGATAGTAACTTTGACTTGTATCAGCACCATTCCATCTCAAACAATTT
Organism: Lentimicrobium sp. L6; assembly: GCF_013166655.1. NCBI lineage: Bacteria > Pseudomonadati > Bacteroidota > Bacteroidia > Bacteroidales > Lentimicrobiaceae > Lentimicrobium > Lentimicrobium sp. L6. The sequence goes on along the minus strand of NZ_JABKCA010000012.1, from coordinate 57,442 downwards.
AAAGCATAGAACCAATTTATTTCAGGGTTTGAAGGAAACTTTCCCAACAAACATTCTGTATATTTAAATAATGCATCACGATCAATATCAAGTTCATATATACTATCTAAAGATTGTAGAATATTCGAATTACTGCCAATCTTAAATGATACCCCATCATATTTGCAATCTGAATTATGTTCTTGGCCAAATAGACTTAAAACGAATAATATATTTAGAATTATAAAGTTGAATTTCTTCATCGAGTTTGGGATTTTGTCAGTTAATTATTTTACAATCAAGTATAATTAAATTACTCCAAAATCAACTCATCCACAAATAACCAACAATCATTGCCTGCATTAGGATGAGAGGAGGGTAATTTTTTATAATTCTCTATATGGACTTTCAAAGCCACTAATTGTATTCCTTCGAAATCAACTATCACATTCGAACTGTTATGGTCAGAAATGTTTAATAAATTCTTCAAATCGCCATCATAAAGGAGCTTATAGCTCTCCCCTTCTTGTCTACCATAAACTTGTACAGCCTTTGGAGGCATAATCCATGCTCTTTGGCTCTGGATATAGCCAAAGGAGAGTTTTTTCAAATCAGTCGGTGTCTTGAATTCCAATTCAGCCACTAAATCTTTGCCTTGAAATCCGCACCATTTTCCATCACCATGATTATCGCTCCCTAATATACCATCTACTAGGCTTGCATTGGTTTCTCCACCATATCGCCAATTGGGCTTTCTTAAAAGTTTAATATCACATCCTAAACCTAAATGTTTTGCATAATGAATTTCTGTAGTTGTTCTTACTAATTTACCATCCTCAAAAATTCCTGCTATAATCACTCCTGATCCTTTAGGAGAAAAGGCTTTCTTAAACACTTCTCCAGAATCTAGAATCATATTTACATCCTGTGTATATCTGATTTCGGGCTCGTATTGCTCTGAGATGAAGCTCAGCATATTCTCATTAGTAGATGTATCAAACTTTGTTTCTACTGAGATTTTATAAGAACCATTTGAGAAATTGTATCCAAGTTTGGTGAGCAGCTTCTTATGAGTTTGTAAGCGCTCCTTAAAATCGTCAAAGTCTTTATTTCTTTCTCTAGACCATAATGCTTCTGATAAAGCCAGCATTCTTGGCAATAACATATATTCCACATATTCTTCTGTTTCCATATACTCCGTCCAAACATTGCCTTGTCCACCTAAGATAAAAGCTTGCTGCTCCTCGTTTAATTCTTTTGGAAGTGGATTAAAGGCATATACTTTAGATAATGGAAGATAACCTCCAATAGCTTTGGGTTCAAAATCACGATCTGCCTGATAATAATCAAAATAGCAATAATCCGTTGGGGTCATGATTACATCGTGTTCTTGCTTAGCCGCATCTATTCCACCTTGCATTCCACGCCATGACATCACGGTGGCATCTGGTGCTAAACCACCTTCTAAAATCTCGTCCCAGCCAATTAACTTTTTGCCATTTTTATTCAGATATTTTTCCATTCGGCGGATGAAATAACTTTGCAACTCATGCTCATTATTTAAACCCTCCTCTTTTATTCTCTTTTGACATTTTGGACATTCCTCCCAACGTGTTTTCGGGCATTCGTCGGCTCCCACGTGAATATATTCGGCAGGAAATATTTCCATCACTTCATCCAATACTTTTTCATAGAAAACGAAAGTTTCTTCATTACCAGCACAGAAGACATCCTCAAAAACACCCCAAGTTATTGGCACTTCGAGTTTCTCACCAGTACAAGAAAGCTCTGGATACGCTGCTAAAGCAGCCCTACTGTGTCCTGGCATTTCTATTTCTGGAATCACTGTAATATTGAGGTTTTTAGCATATTCCACAATTTCTTTAGCTTGTTCTTGAGTATAAAACCCTCCATATCTTTCTCCATTGGCTTCGGTTCTCCAAGCTCCAATTTCTGTTAATGCTGGATAGGCTTTTATTTCTATTCTCCATCCTTGGTCTTCAGTTAAATGCCAATGGAAATAATTCATTTTATAAAGCGCCATCACATCTAAATACTTCTTAATAAAAGATACTGAGAAGTGATGACGCCCCACATCTAAATGCATTCCACGATATTCGAAACGAGGCTCATCCCATACTTGGATATTTGGCACCTCCACAAGCCCATCTTCTTCATTTATTTGATCCAATAAAATGATTTGAGAAAGTGTCATCACCCCATTAAAAACGCCATTAAAGTCTTTGCCTTGAATAACAACTTTATCTTTATCCACTTCTAAATGATAGCCACTATTTCCAGTTCTAGTCATGTCATTTTTAAAAGAGAGGAGGATGACATTTCTCAGGCCTTCTGCTTCAGCAACATCTTGAACATTGATGTCAAATCCACAAGTAGAGTCTATTTGGCTTTTAAGTTTTTGGGCCAAACGAGTCATCTGAGCATCATTAGAGCCTAGTAAAATAATGGTTTTTTCGGTAATATTAAAGGAGGAAGGCATAGGATACATTCCATTAGCCCTAGGTATTACTGGACTTTCTAAATGACTATTATTCTCAAATTTACATGCAGAGAATAATAATGCTAGAATGATAAATAGACTCCAATTTTTCATAATGTTGATGTTTTATTATTTGTTGACTGATGCCGGATGACCGATGACCGATGACGGATGACGGATGACCTATGTCCAGTATTTATCCTTTGCATAATCAATTCTCCATTAAATAAGGGGCATCTAATAAATCTGTTTTCCCATTTGTTGTTAATGCATATTGATAACCAGGAAGGATTGAATATCCAGCATAATCACCATTAATTCCAATGACCACTAAACCAACTTGAAATTTCAATTCTGGGTTTGGATCCAAGAACTTCGTCTTGATTCTTTCCAAGGCTATTTTACAGGCTTGTTCTGCTGTTTTACCCTGTCGCATTAATTCTAAAACCAAAAAACTGGTTTGAGACTTCAATACATATTCACCTAATCCAGTTGCTGAGCAGGCGCCCACTTCTTCATCAGCAAATAATCCAGCTCCCAAAATAGGACTATCTCCCACTCTTCCTCGCATTTTAAAAGCCAATCCACTCGTTGTACAAGCTGCAGCGACTTCTCCTTTGTGCAAGCCCACGAGCCCAATGGTATCATGATTCTCCACATTCACCTCAGGACTATATTTCGCTTCTTTTCTCCATTCCTCCCAAGCTTTCTTAGTTTCGGGAGTCAATAATTCTATTTCTTTAAACCCCTGAGAACGGGCGAACTGTGCTGCACCTTCACCCGCAAGAAGCACATGAGGAGTCTCCTCCATCACTTTTCGTGCAATATTAATCGGATTTTCAAATCCTTCGAGGAAGCAGACACACCCAGCATTCCCTTTTCCATCCATCATAGCTGCATCCAAAGTTACATGACCATCTCTATCAGGCATTCCACCTAAACCAACTGAGGTATTCTTTGGATTTGATTCACTGATATTGGCCCCTTTTTCCAAAGCATCGATTAATGAACCTCCAGCCTCAATGACTTCCGTAGCCTTCTTATTGGCAGGAACACCATGATTCCAAGTACTCAAGAAAATAGTCTCTTTGCTTTTTGAAGGTAAATTAGGGATTATCATTTCCGATTTTACTAATGGACTGATTAATAAACCTCCTCCAAAAAGAGCTGATTTCTTCAGAAAATTTCTTCTATTACTCATGGCTATTGATTATAGGTTTGGTTTGTCATTCTTTGATATTCGTTGGACGAGATTTCGTCGCCATGATTACAGATGGGACATAAATAGTAGTATTTTGTTTTCACCGGAAAGAGGGGCAGAAAAAACAAAGAGAAAGAAGTTTGATGTTTGGCATAATGCCATTTAGTAGTATTATTACAATGATGGCAATGATTGGTAAAAGTACTCACCGTAATTTCTGGCTTGGCATCATCTAGACCGAATATAACGAACATTTATTTTTTTGCTGCTAAGCTATAAAAAAATGAAGCTAATCTGAAGTTTCGATTGTAGTTTTTACGATGATGGCTTATTCCTCTTTTATTTCTTGACAATAGCCTTTCAGCCATTCTGAACAATCTTCTATAGTGTCAAAAAGGTATTTCTCAGGAAGTATATTGGGAATCAATCTGTTTTTCTTCAACAAATAAAGAGGCTGAGCTTGTATCATGGTCAAAACCACTACAATACCCATCTTCTGCATCTCCTTAATCACCTCCTCCAAAGCATATAAACCTGACTGATCGATAAAAGGTACTTTCTTCATCCTGAATATCACCACTTTGGCATTAGTGGGAATTTTATTGATGCGTTCCATCATTTTTGCTGCCACACCAAAAAACATAGGCCCATCAAAGCGCTTGATATAAACAGTATCTCGACTTAATGAGAGATTTACTTCATCGCTCCAAGCCATTTCTCTATCATACTGGTCCACTTGAGTTAAAGAAGTATTATCTTCCACCATTTCGCTGGCTTTTCGCATAAATATAATGGATGAAATCACCATTCCGATTCCTACAGCTTGCAATAAATCCACAAAAACAGTCAAAATTAAAACTACGATCAACACAAAAGCATCGGCTTTTGGGATATTCAATAAATTCTTTAATCCTCTAATATCGATAATGCTAATTCCCACAGTGATTAACACCCCAGCCAAAGATGCTAGTGGAATAAAGGCCACATACTTACCTAATCCTAATATGATAAATAACAATAATAAAGCATGAACCACACCCGAAATACGGCTATGGCCTCCCGATTTGATATTCACAACAGTTCGCATGGTCGCACCTGCTCCTGGGATTCCTCCAATTAGTGAAGCAGCCATATTACCAATTCCTTGTCCGATAAGCTCTTTATTGCTATTATGTTTGGTTCGAGTTACATTATCCGCAACCACGGAAGTTAATAAGGAATCTATAGTGCCCAATCCCGCCAATGTAATAGCAGGTATTAAAGCCATATTAATGTCACTAATGTGTATATCAAGTAAAGATGAAATCTGTAGCTCTGGCAACCCCTGAGGCATTTCACCTATTAATGGCAAGTCGAGCTTGAAAAAATAGGCCGCAAACGAACTGGCTAATAGAGCTACCAATGTGCTAGGAATAGCTTTGGTTACTTTAGGAAATAAATAAATAATTAAAATTGTTGAAATAGCTATTGATACAGAGATGAAATTGCTTAGGGGAATGGCACTAGGAATTTGCAATATTACTTGTATCATTTTATTGGGAGAATTTAAACCCAGAACTGGAAAAAATTGATAAAAAATAATGATAACACCAATTCCACTCATAAAACCTGATAAAACAGGATAAGGAATAAACTTCACATATTTACCTATTTTTAAAAGCCCAAAAACAATTTGAAACAAGCCCGCCATTAAAAAAGTAAGGATAATGACTCCTAAAGCATTATCTAAATTTCCATAGGATGCTATTCCCATGGCTATAATGGTTGCAGAAACAACAGTCATAGGACCAGTTGGGCCAGAAATCTGAGTGGGAGTTCCGCCAAATATAGCGGCTAAAAAACCTAAAACCATGGCCCCATATAATCCAGCACTAGCTCCCATTCCCGATTGTACTCCAAACGCCAAAGCTAAAGGAAGTGCAACAATTCCAGCAGTTAATCCTCCGAAAATATCTCCTTTTAAATTTTTCACTTTCATACTATCGGTGTTTTTTCAATGCCCTAAATCGTGTTTCCGCGAAATTAGAAATTGTAAATGGATATACTTCAGGATATTCATAATTTATAGCCTGTAAAAATAACCCCATTTATAATCTGGGCTTAGATAAACATCACTATACAAACTACGTATAACACTGATTAATAAGCCATTTCAATTAAACAACCTCATTAGTATTATTAATGGAGAGTGAAGCCACAAATTAGAACTGTTATAAATTTCACAATAGCTTATTTTTCGGGAAGGAATCAGCGCTTTTTCTCCATAATAAATAATACTTTTGCAGCCATTTTTAATACAAAAACCATTTAATATGTTGAAGAATATCAATATTGTTTCTGCCGAAGAAGCAGTGAAAGTAATTAAGTCAAACGACAGAATCCATATGCACAGTGTTTCTTGTGCTCCTCAAAAGCTCATTCAAGCCATGTGCGAAAGAGGAAGAAGAAAAGAGTTTTATAATGTCAGAATTCAGCATCTTCACATTGAAGGTCCTGCTCCCTATTCAAATCCAGAATTTGAAGGTATTTTTCAATTGGAATCATTTTTTGTAGGACATAATGTTCGTAAGGATACACAAGCTGGTTATGCCGATTATATTCCTGTTTTCTTACAAGAAACTCAGCGTTTAATTCGTGAAGGATACACACCTGTTGACGTGGTTATGATTCAAGTTTCTCCTATCGACAAGCATGGATATGTATCATTAGGAACTTCTGTGGATGCTACTCTTGCAGCTGTTCAGACTGCAAAAACCGTAATTGCTGTTATCAATAAGAATATGCCTAGAGCCTTTGGCGATGCCATGATAAGTGCCAATATGATTGATATCTTCTGCGAAGATGATACTCCGCTTATCGAAGCTGCTTTTGGTGCTCCAAATGATGTAGAAATTGCTATTGGTAAAAATGTAGCTGAATTAATTGAGGATGGTGCAACATTACAAATGGGTATTGGGGCCATTCCTAATGCGGTTTTAGCTCAATTGGGAAATCACAAAAACTTAGGGGTTCATACTGAAATGTTTGCCGATGGTATTCTTCCTTTGGTAGAAAGCGGAGTAGTAAATGGTGCTAAAAAAGGAATTGATGTTGGGAAAATGGTTTCTACTTTCCTAATGGGTAGTAAAACACTATACGATTTCGTAGATGATAACCCAGGTGTAGTCATGAAAGATGTAAGCTATACTAATGATATCAACATGATTTGCCGTAACCCTAAAGTTACTGCCATCAATTCTGCTATTCAGGTTGACATTACTGGTCAGGTTTGTTCTGATAGTATTGGAACTAAATTCTACTCTGGTGTAGGTGGACAAATAGACTTTATTCGTGGAGCTAGTATGAGCCCAGGTGGAAAGCCAATCATCGCTATGCCGTCAGTAACTGGAAGAGGGGTGAGTAAAATTGCTCCCGTTTTAAATCTTGGTGCTGGCGTAGTAACAACACGTTCGAATATGCATTGGATGGTGACTGAATATGGTGCTGTTAATCTTTATGGTAGAACTTTACAAGATAGAGCAAAACTATTGATTAGTATTGCACACCCAGAGCATAGAGAAGAACTAGACAGAGCTGCTTTTGAACGCTTTGGTCCTCACTTCCATTTTGTTCCTGATTCACAAAAATAGGATACAAGCATTTTATATATTGAAGCCCCTTTCCTTTTTGGATTGGGGTTTTGTTTTTTTTTAGTCATATTCTAAAATGTTATCATTTTATTAATTAGCACTTTCACTTCCAATTAATTAAGTAATTTCTTTAGCTTTACCTTTCAAAATCATCGGATCACATCTTATGATTTGAAATTAACAATTAAAAGCTAATGAAAAGAAAAACATTATTCCTATTATTACTGCTAATAGCTTTTAATATAAAAGGCCAACATCATTTAGATTCATTATGGGCGGTTTGGAAAAACCCAAGTATTGAAGATACAATGCGAGCCCTGGCTTTAATGGATTATATATGGAAAGGACCTTTAAATAATCAACCTGACTCTGCAATTCTCTTAAACCAGGAATTATATGAATTTAGTCATCAAATTGGCTTTCTAAGAGGCAAAGTAGATGCTATGGAACAAAATGGCTATATGTATTTCAGATTGGGGAAATATCCTCAAGCCTTAGAATCTTATAATCATGCATTAAGGCTATCAGATAGCATCGATTACCAACTCAGATCTGCTGATATCCTATTAAAAACAGGTTATCTTTATCATGAAAATGAAGACATTATTAAAGCATTATACTTTTATGAAAAGTGCTTAAAGATTTACCAAGAACTAGATGACAACTTCGGAATCAGTGCTGTTTATAATGAATACGGAAGTATTTATAAAGCTAAAGGTGAATATCAAAAGTCTTTGGAATACTATTTTAAAAGCATTGCTGTCAATAATGAATACAATGACGAATCAGGTAATGCCTCCATGTATAATAATATTGGCGACCTTTATTTCATTCAGGAAAAACATACCCAATCCATAACCTACTTTCAAAAGGCACTGGCTTTATCCGAGCAAGCAAATGATTTAATGGGGGTTTCTGCTGCACTAACTGGCATTGCTAATGTTTATGCACAGAGAGGTGAATATGATTATGCTTTAGAACAATTGAAGAAATGTCAATTGATTAATGAGCAAATAGGATATACTCTTGGCATCTCAAATATCCTTATCGATATGGGAGATATTTATATGGAACAAAAAAGATTTACGAAAGCAATTTCCAGTTATGAAGAAGGATTTAGATTGGCAAAAGATTTGGGTGATATCGGCAATCAAGAATCCTCAAGTGATGGTTTATTTAAAGCTTACAGAGCCATTGGAAACCAGAAAGAAGCATTAAACTATTTAGAGAATAAAATATATTTTAATGACAGTCTAAAATCAGAAGAAACAGCCATTCGATTGCAACAACTAGAGTTTAAGCGACAAGTTCAGGCGGATAGTTTAATACAGATAGAAAAAGACCTAAAGGTAGAAATGTATCATCAAGCTGTGATGAGGACAAAAGACCGAAATAGGAATTTGGCTATAGGCTTTGGTATCTTCTTTTTGTTTGTTTCTGGGGGACTTTATAGCCGATGGTCTTATATTAAAAAGTCAAAAGCCATTTTACAAAAAGAAAAAGACCGATCGGAAAACTTATTATTGAATATCCTACCCGAAGAAATTGCAGAAGAACTTAAAGAAAAAGGAGAAGCAGAAGCTCGAGATTTTGAGTTGGTTTCTATTCTCTTTACCGATTTTAAAGGATTTACCCAGAAATCGGAGCATTTAACGGCCAAAGAGCTGATAGAAGAAATAAACGAATGCTTTATAGCCTTTGACCATATCTGTGGAAAATATGGCATAGAAAAGATTAAAACCATAGGTGATGCCTATATGGCAGCCGGAGGAGTCCCCGTTTATTCAAAATCGTCTACTAAAAATACTATCCTCGCTGCAATTGAAATGCAGGATTTTGTAAGTGAGAGAATAAAAGTAAAACAAGCTCAAAATAAGTTGGCCTTCGAAATGCGTTTGGGAATCCATACCGGTCCAGTGGTAGCAGGAATTGTGGGAGTGAAAAAATTCCAATACGATATTTGGGGAGATACTGTAAACACAGCAGCCCGAATGGAAAGCAGCGGTGAAATTGGAATGGTAAACATCTCACAATATACCTATGAACTCATCAAAGATGAATCCCAATTCCAATTTACTTCACGAGGCAAAATACAAGCCAAAGGAAAAGGTGAAATGGAAATGTGGTTTGTGAAAAAAGCTTAAATCCTCATCATTTTAGTGTAAGATTTTCTGAAGCTTATCGACCAAAAGAGAAAACACCTTATGAAAACACAAAAAATAACTCAAATTACTCTGTTACTATTTTTACTCCTAGCCACTAATCCTATATTTTCTCAAGGTTGCTCGGATGCTGGAGTTTGCTCCGTAACTCAACAGTTTGACGCCCCAAGCTCTAAGAAATTAGCTCATCACTTTAGCTTAACCCCTTCAATAGGCCTAGGTGATCAACAATCTTGGATATTGGGTTCTGTAATAAGCTATCAAATTCAAAACCAAAAAGGTTGGTCTTTTGGACTTGCGCTTCCCTACTCCACTACTTTTGGTAATATTGCAACCACTTCTGGAATTGGGGATATTATATTAAGCTTAAATGCGCCCTTATTTAAGAATGCAGATCATCAAGTTTCTTGGCTTATAGCAGGTAAAATTGCCACAGGGGATGCCAATAAATTAGACCAAGGCATGGCTTTACCCATGATTTACCAACAAAGCTCCGGAACCAATGACCTTATTACTTCGCTACAATGGAATTTTAAAACTTGGCTTTTTGCAGCAGGTTATCAACATGCTTTTAACACAACCGAGAATACCTTTTTATCCAGTGACTTCCTTTTAGATAGTGATGCAGCCAAATATCATTCTTCAGCCTATTTAAAAAGAGGCGATGACGTGATGGTTCGATTTGAAAAAAGATTTCAGGGGAAGAAAAAGTCAAGCTTTAAAGCTGGAGTATTACCTATTTTCAGAATTCAAGCAGATGAAATTAAAGTAAATGACGAATACCAGGAAATAGCCAATAGCACTGGACTTACTTTGAATCTCTATACCGCATGGCGATATCAGTTTTCGGAGCAGTTCTATACTGAATTACAACTAGCTGCACCTCCAATCACAAGAGAAGTACGTGCAGATGGAACTACTCGATCTTTTTTGCTTAATCTTCGTATGGCCTTTAGTTTGTAATATTGATGGTTGTTGGTTGATTTAGCAGTAGCACAGTTCTCCCGAGCTGCAAGTTTTGGATAAATGTGTTTTTCTTGGGATGTACAATCTAGTCATACTGTATTCTTGATAGTTTATGGAGCGATTAACAATATTGCTCAAATTGTTCAGCTAAACTGAAACATCGTAAAATGTATTTACTTCAACACTTTTTCAAAAAAGTATTACAAAAACCTCCGCTATATATCAAAGTCTACTCCACAAATGCCTTTCCGGAAAAACAATAAACTCCTCCTTTTAGTGACATCCTAGGGATTGTCACTAACGAGCGTCAAACAGTATTGTTTTTTATTCCTTCAAGCCATTTGCTCCGTTTAACGACTTTGATATAAGGCGGCTTAGACATTCCTGCGGAAGTCTTTATAAACTTTGCATAGCATCAGGTGTGCTTGTATGAGTTTGGTTATTATCTGATACACAAATTATTATATATACTATTTATCTTATTTCGGAGACAGCGGGAAGGCCTCTCCCAAACAGAAAGCGGCTTTAGAGGTGAATTTCAGAATATTAGATTTAACAGCAAAGGGCTTTAGCTTTTAAATAATGACATAATAAAAGCAAGGAATAAAAAACAAGGCTTTTAAACCTGGTAAACATCCGTAATTCATAGGTTATTATTTTCTACTTTGCTAGTTAAATCAATAATCTGGAAGAGGAGGGCTGGCTATTGTTTGGGATGGCTTTTTGCTTACTTTTTTCCACAAAAAAGTATAAAGACATATTAAATAGTGTCTTTCAAAACATCATGATACTTACTGCACAAACAGTCTGAACGGTGATAATTATTGATGAATGTAAAATCAATTCACCAAGAATTCAGAATAGAACCTATTTTTGCTTTACCCCCCCAGAAATAAAACTTGCCCCCAAGTTTTTTTCATTCCATTGAATTTTCAACCACTGCTAAAGAGAATCATCTCACTCCTATAAACAAAAAAACCACAAATACACTGAATGCATTTGTGGTTTCAAATATGGTTTAGAAGATTATTTACACATTAAATCTAATATTAATAATATCACCATCCTCTACTATATAATTCTTTCCTTCAATGAGAAGTTTTCCTTTATCACGGCATGCTGCTTCAGAACCCAATTCAGCGAAATCTTCATAGTGCATCACTTCAGCGCGGATAAAACCACGTTCTAAATCACTATGAATAACACCTGCTGCTTGCGGTGCTTTAGTACCTTTTCTGATGGTCCAAGCATGAATTTCTTTAGGTCCGGCAGTAAAGAAAGATTGAAGGTTTAATAAATGATAGGCTCCCCTTACAAATTTACCAACTCCAGGCTCAGTTAAACCAGCATCACTTAAAAATTCTTTTTGATCTTCTTCGTCTAACTCCGCAATCTCTGCTTCTAAGGATCCCGCGATAATCAAAACCTCACCATCATTACCAACTGCTTCTTTTACACTATTTACATAGTCATTACCATCAACAGCGGAAGCATCATCCACATTACAAACATAAAGAGTAGGCTTGTCGGTCAATAGATACATATCTAAGATAAAATCTTTATGATCTTGTTCATTAACATCAAAATCTCTCACATTACCAAAATCCTCTAAAAAGGCTTTGAGGTTGGTCAAAATTTCAACTCCGCGTTTGGCGACCTTGTCACCTACTTTTACCAATTTACCTAAACGCTCTATTTTACGCTCCACTAAATCTAAATCGCGAACTTGAAGCTCAAAATCCACAATTTCTTTATCTCGAACAGGGTCTATTCCACCTTCAATATGAGGAAGGTTTTCATCGTCGAAACATCTTAAAACGTGAATCAAAGCATTGGTTTGCTGAATATCGGCAAGAAATTTATTACCAACACCTTCCCCTTCGCTAGAACCTTTTGTTAAACCAGGAATATCAACCAACTCCACAGTAGCAGGAATAATTTTGCCAGAGTTCATAATATCATAAAGAACCTTTAAACGAGGGTCTATCACGTTTACCATTCCAATATTTGACTTATTTGTGGAGAAAGCAAAATTGCTAGTCTCCGCTTTTGTATTCGATACACAATTAAAAATAGTTGTCTTACCAATGTTTGACAAACCAATAATACCGCATTTTAATGCCATAATGCTATTTCTTTGAATTTTCTAAAATGATTCTTTATTAAACTTTTCTGGATGAGCGGCAGAAACCTCAAGGTATACTTGCCTGATGGTTTCAAAATCTGCTTTTTCATCTCCTGTTAAATGAATGGTAGTCTTGGTTCCTAGGGTTTTCTTTTCATAATCGATAAAACCTAAGACAACAGGAACCTGAGCATCTTTAGCGATAAAGTAAAATCCTCGCATCCACTTTCGTACTCTCTTACGTGTTCCTTCGGGCGTAATGGTCAATAAAAACTCATCACGTTTGTGAAACTCATCCACCATCATCTTTACTAAACCCACTCTACGTCCAGCTTTCACCGGAATAGCTCCTAAGGATTTCAACCATATTCCTAAAGGAAAAAAGAAGAACTTTTCGTTTATTATAAACTTCACCGACTTGCTGATAGTATTATAATAAAGTCTTCCTAAAACAAAATCCCAGCCACTGGTATGAGGAGCTGCAATAATCACAAACTTTTTACCTTCAGGGAAATCGCCTTCGACTTTCCAGCCAAAAAGTTTTAATGCTGCTTTACTTAGAAATCTTACCATTTTCATTTATTAACGGGCGCAAAGATAATTGAATTGATTGATTTATTTAAAATATTGAGAATAGATTTATTAGCTATAAATAAATGAAGGAAAAAGGAGTTTCATTTGAGGCTATTCATGGGGAATTAAATGCATCTCCCAGCTTTAAAGCACTTAAACCTAATCAAAGCGAATAGACTTAGCAGGCTCAATTCGGGAAGTGACCATTGCAGGGAGCACCATAAAAAGCAGAACCAATAGCAAAGTAGCTGCATTGAGGATAAGGATAGACAGCCCATCGATATTAATAGGAACAACAGACATATAATAGGTTTCTGCATCGAGTTTTACTAAACCATAAGTCTTTTGTAGCCAGCCTAAGCCAATTCCGAATAGATTACCAAAGAATAAGCCTATGATGATGATATAGGCTGCTTGACTTAGAAACACCCGCCTAATTAAAGAATTACGTGCTCCCATGGATTTTAATACACCTATCATTTGAGTTCGTTCTAAAATCAGGACCAATAGCGTAGAGATCATACTCACCGTGGCCACTAATATGATTAATACCAAAATCACAATCACATTAATATCTTGTAGTTCCAGCCAATCGAAAATTTGAGGATATCTATTTTTTACATTTTCTGTGGTTAAATCGTAGGGGATTTCTTCATATACCTGTTCCTCCACTTTTTGTAGTTCATCAAAATTATCCACATATAGCTCTATCCCACTTACCATATCATCGCCCCAATTATTAAGCTTCTGAAGGTGTCGAATATCCGCCAGCACAAATCGCTCATCAAACTCTTCCACTCCGGTATGATAAATCCCAATCACATCTAATCTTCTTCCTCTAAGTTGTCCGGTCTCATTATTTACAAAATAGACGCGGAGTTTATCATGAAGTTGAATATTTAGCAGTTGGGATAATTTTTGGGAAATCAGTATCTCATTCGTTTTCTGTTCACCGAAAAAATCAGGTACTTTTCCTAGGGTGAGATTATTGGAGAAGAATGTGGTATCAAAATCATTACCCACCCCTTTGACCATAATCCCTTGCATTTCCGCATCGGTACGAATAATAGCAGCTTTAGAAATAAATACTTGAGCATGCTTAACACCTTCTATATTTTCTAGATTGGAAAAATTGAGGCTGTCAATATCTAAAGGAGGAAGTTCTAAAGAATTATTAGAATTATATTTTACAATATGAATATGACCGGTGAAACCACTGAGCTTTTCGCCTATTTCCTTTTTAAATCCTGTTAACACCATTAAAGAAATCAACATGACCGACAAGCCTAAAACCAAGCTAATGATAGAAATCAATATGATAGGCCCAGAAAAACTTCCTTTAGCAGGTTTAATGACTCTTGCTGCTAAAAAAAATTCTAATATTTTCGGATTTTTCCAGATTTGCATACTTCTTGTTGAGGTTTCTAATGATAAAATGGACTCTTAATGAAAGATTCCTATTTTTGTGTAAAAATAGAAAAAACAAGTTGTGAAAAATCATATCGTCATAATCATTTTTATTGCCCTCTTCCAAACGGCTTGTGGGCAGGTCCTACCTGGAGCTTATCAAACTCAAGAATATCTAAGTCTTTTAGATGGAAAAAGAGCAGGCATAGTGGCTAATCCGAGTAGTCTCATTAACAATACACACCTGGTTGACAGTCTTTTAAAACACAACATTAATATCAGAAAAGTATTCGCCCCGGAACATGGTTTTAGAGGAAAAGCAGAAGCTGGTGCCCATGTAAAAGATGGAAAGGATCCCTTAACCGGTCTCTCAGTTTTGAGCCTATATGGAAAGAACAAGAAACCGAATAGCCAGCAATTGGCTGGTATCGACATCATGATATTTGATTTACAAGGCGTGGGCGCTCGATTTTATACCTATATTTCTACCTTAAAATATATGATGGAAGCCTGTGCAGAGAATGATATTCCGCTCATTGTACTCGACCGACCCAATCCCAACTCCCATTATGTGGATGGGCCTATTATGGAAAAAGAGAATGAGAGCTTTGTGGGTTTAATGCCGATTCCTATAGTTTACGGTATGACCGATGGAGAATTGGCTCTCATGATTAATGGTGAAAATTGGAATAGCAAAAAATGCGACTTGACCATTATTGAATTAAAAAACTATGATCACCAAAAAAGCTATAATCTTCAAGTGAAGCCCTCCCCTAATCTTCCTAATTTTGCTTCTATTTATTTGTATCCTTCGCTTTGCTTATTCGAAGGAACAAAGATGAGCATCGGTCGTGGAACTGATTTTCCTTTTCAAGTCATTGGCTTTCCTGATTATCCTGAGAAAAGTTTTCAATTCACCCCCAAAAGCATAGCCGGCGTCAGCGCAAATCCAAAGTTTAAAGATCAAGTTTGCTATGGTTTAGATTTAAGAAAGCTCTATCCCAATATTGAAGAAAAACCCAATCAATTGAATTTAAAATGGTTGATTGATTTCTACAACAGCTATACCGATAAAGATGCGTTTTTCATCCCATTCTTTGAAAAACTATCCGGGACATCAAAACTACGCCAACAAATAATAGCAGGCGAATCGGAGGAGTCTATTAGAGAGAGCTGGCAAGCAGATTTGGATGAATTCAAATTAAAACGGGAGAATTATTTGTTGTATTAGTGAAAGAGAAACTGAGTTAGCCATATAAAAAAACAAACTCTATTTTTTTGGTTCAGGTTGCTCTTCCTTAATTTCCTAAACTCTTGTTGAAAACAGAAAAATTGGACAACGCGTTTTTCTGGGTTTATTCGATCCTTCAGTTAGACCATGTGTGGAAGCCCATATCTTAAGCCTAGCCATACCTTTGTCACGCTTTAAAAAGATGTATTACAGCTTTGAAAAATCATGTTTGATGGACTCTCATGCCTGGAAAAAAGTAAGAGAAAGAATTATTGAAAACCAAGCCCCCTGTTAATCAATCTATCGCCAATAGCGTTCTAAGAATTATTAAAGCTCCCTCACTACACATAGGGATGACCAGTATTCTGGAAACAGAACAGGAATTTAGGATTTTGATTGCTCAAGTATTTCTTCAAAAACAATACCTCCTTTATACATGGCTTTGAGGACAGGATGAATTTCAAACCCTAGTTCAGTCAAACTATATTCTACCTTAGGAGGAACTTCGGGGAAAACCGTTCTTGTAATCAATCCATCCTCCTCTAATTCTTTTAGCTGCTTTGTCAGCATTCTTTCACTAATATCGGTTAAAAGTTTTACCAATTCTCCATACCTTTTATTTCCTTGATAAAGGTGTAAAACAATAGTAGCTTTTCGCTTTCCCTTCACTACATTTATAAATGTATCAATCGGACAGTAACTTTTTTTCATTTTTTTATTTCCTAAAACTTTGAAAATGAACAATTCAGAAATAAATGTTCGTTAGCCTACCTTTTGTTTGTTATTGCTAAGTCACTTTTTCATCTAGATATTTGCTAAAATTACACAAAATAAATCGACTAAAGATGAATAATGACCCTATAAAATTTAAAGCCTTTCGAGTAGAAAGTGATGAAAATGGAATCTACAAAGGCTCCATAAAGGACACGCAATTTAGCCTTATTGAGAATAACGAAATTTTAGTTAGAGTTCATTATAGCTCTCTGAATTATAAAGATGCTTTGTCTGCATCTGGAAACAAAGGTGTGACCAAAAACTATCCTCACACTCCTGGGATTGATGCCGTTGGTATCATCGAAAAATCAGGCACTGATTCTTTTAAAATTGGAGACAAAGTGATAGTGACCAGTTATGATTTAGGTATGAATACCGATGGTGGATTTGCCGAATATATAAAAGTCCCTAGCGATTGGGCGATTAAACTGCCCGAAAACATGACCATGAAAGAAGCCATGATATATGGTACTGCAGGCTTAACTGCAGGAATGTCTGTTTTACGTCTAACGGAATTAACAAAACCAGAGGATGGAAATATTGTAGTCTCAGGTGCTACAGGAGGCGTTGGTGCTTTAAGTATCTCTATCTTAAGTAAACTAGGATATTCGGTAGTTGCTATTACAGGTAAGGAAGCAGAAAGAGATTACTTAATAAATCTAGGAGCAAAAGAAGTATTATTGCGCAGCGAAATTGAGAACTTCGATAAGAAACCACTATTAAAACCACTATTTGCTGGAGGAATCGATACTGTTGGTGGTGTAATCTTAGAAAATATCATTAAAGCCACCAAACCCATGGGAACCGTGACCTGTTGTGGTAATGTAGCTTCTCCAAAGCTTGATTTAACAGTATTTCCTTTTATCCTACGTGGCATTTCTCTAATCGGAATTGACTCTCAGAACTATCCTATGAAATATAGAACTAAAGTTTGGAAGCAATTAGCCCAGGCATGGAAACCAGCTCAAATAGCAGATACTTGTACGGAAATAACAATAGATGAAGTACAGGAAAAAATTAAATTAATGCTTCAAGGTAAATTAAAAGGCCGAACTATTATTAAAATGCTAGATTAAACTCGTATAATTCTGTTTCCATAAAACTTCCATTCTGGGTTTTTATTAGCAAATGTGTATGATGAGGGATATAAAGGATAAAACAAGCCATATTCCTTAGGTATTTTTCCCAATTAATTACAAAATCAAGAAGTCGATGGATAGTTTTTTTATCTTTGTTTCTTATTAAAAAGCAAATACTATGGCACGCACAGCAACCGATATTTTAAAAGAAGCTATCTTATTAGAAAGAAGAGGAAAAGCTTTTTACAGCAATGTAGCAGAGAAGTCTGATTCAGAGTCTGCAAAGAAGATTTTCCAGATGATGGCTGAAGAAGAAGACGAGCATATCAAGTTTTTATCTGAGCAATTTAAAAGTTACGAGAAAACGAAAGCATTTATTTCTGTTGAAGGTTTTGAAGAACCAGCTGAAGATGAAGTAGCTCTTAAGGTTTTAACAGACCAAATGAAAAAAGAAATCGACGCTGCAAGTTTTGAAGCTGCTGCTATTTCTGCTGCTATCGATTTTGAAGATCGTGCAGTGAAAATTTACTCAAGCAGAGCTGAAGAAGCAGTTGATGTTAATGAAAAAGCGCTTTATACGATGTTGGCAAAATGGGAAATGGGTCATCAAAAGATGCTTCATGAACTCAATGAAGAATTAAAAGCTGATGTTTGGAATGACAATAATTTCTGGCCTTTCTAAACCTGATGAAAAAATATTAGAAACCCTTTCTATATCCTATGGAAAGGGTTTTTCATTTTTATGGGATTAATTTCCACCAAAATTCTGTACCCAATAAACTCCATATTCAGAATCTTCATTTTCATAGAAACCTACTCCTAGCAAAGTCATATCCTTGTTTAAGATATTCTTTTTATGACCAGGGCTTTTCATCCATGCTTTTAAAACCTCCTCGGGAGTTAATTGTCCAGCAGATATATTCTCAGCCAAATAATTATAATTGGCAAAGGCTCCTATCCTTTCAAATATATCACAGGATTTCCTAAGCCTATTTTTCTCTCTATCATAAGAATCATGTTCAAAATAGTTTTCCATAGCCATATCTTTAGCATGATACCTTGCCGCAAGAGCTAATTTCTCGTCATACTTCACAGGACTCAAGCTTCTCTTCTTCCTTTCTTTATTAGTCAATCTGAGGACCTCTTTTTCAAATGAAGAGTTAACGCTTTCGATGCGCTCCTCTCCTGTTGGGCAGTTTTGTGAAAAAATGATGGATGAAGAAAATAGTATGGTGAGTATGATTTGAATGCTTTTCATTTTATTGCTTTCATATAAAACGAAAAAACACTCTGGATATTCTTTTTATGTTTTTTTTAACGAGCTTTCCACTAATTACAGTTGTAATAATAATTGACTAACGAAATTAGCTTTAAGAACATTTCACATTACAATAGTTAATGCCGATAGGAAATGATGCATTTTTATTGATTTAAGACCAAAGCCATTTTATCATCGGTATAAAACTCATCTATCAAATACTTAAAAAAACCAACCGCTGTCTTTTTGGCAGACAGAAATGTTTTTACCTGCCATTATTACCGTTCATATAGTTGCTTTTAGCTTGGCTCAATAATTGACTAGGGAATAAAAACAAATAATAACAAAATAGGAGGAAAAATGAACTTAGATCAATTCACCATAAAATCACAAGAAGCCATACAAAAAGCTCAGGAATTAGCTATTCAAAATAATAATACTCAAATCGAAAACAGTCATTTATTAAAAGGAATACTTGAAACCGAGGAGAACTTAATTCCTGTAGTACTGGAGAAATTAAACGTCAATAAAAACATACTATCTAGTGCCTTAGATGCTATCAATACCAGACTACCTAAAACCAATGGTGGACAAGTATATCTTTCACAAGCAGGTAGCAAAACCTTATTACAAGCACAAGAAATACTAAAAGAATTTGGAGATAGTTTTGTTTCTGTTGAACACCTTTTACTTAGTCTTATTCAGCAAAAAGATCAAACTGCTGATTTATTAAAGGATAGCGGCATTAAATTAAAAGAATTAAAGAAAACCATATTGGAATTAAGGAAAGGCAATAAGGTTGAGTCTTCTTCCCAAGAATCCAACTTCAATGCCTTAAATCGTTATGCCCTTCATTTAAACGCTTTGGCTGCCAAAGGGAAATTAGACCCCGTAATAGGTAGAAACGATGAAATTAGAAGAGTATTACAAATTTTAAGCAGAAGAACCAAGAACAATCCTATTCTTATTGGAGAGCCAGGTGTTGGTAAAACGGCTATTGCTGAAGGTATTGCACACAGGATTGTAGATGGAGACGTTCCCGAAAACCTAAAGAATAAACAAATTTTCAGCCTAGATATGGGCGCTTTGGTTGCTGGTGCAAAATACAAAGGAGAATTTGAGGAAAGATTAAAAAGCGTGGTTAAAGAAGTGGTGGAATCAGATGGAGATATCGTACTCTTTATTGATGAGATACATACCCTGGTTGGTGCTGGAAAAGGTGAAGGCGCTATGGATGCCGCCAATATTTTAAAACCAGCATTAGCCCGAGGCGATTTAAGAGCTGTTGGAGCCACCACATTAAGTGAGTATCAGAAATATTTTGAAAAGGACAAAGCCCTGGAAAGAAGGTTTCAAAAAGTAATGGTTCAAGAACCCAATACGGCTGATGCTATTTCCATTCTAAGAGGCTTAAAAGAAAAGTACGAAACCCATCACCATGTAAGGATACTCGATGACGCGATTGTTTCTGCTGTTGAGCTTTCTCAAAGATATATCTCTGACAGGTTCTTACCAGATAAAGCGATTGATTTAATTGATGAAGCAGCAGCAAAACTTCGATTAGAAATCAATTCTGTTCCGGAAGAACTGGAGCAGTTGGAAAGAAGAATCATGCAATTGGAGATTGAAAAAGTCGCCATTAAACGAGAGAAGAATAAATTCAAACTTCACGAGATAGATAGCGAAATGGCCGATTTAAATGAAAAAGCTACTGCATTAAGAGCCCGCTGGAAATCGGAAAAAGAAAAGGTGGAATCCATACAAAAAGAAAAGGCTCATATTGAAGATTTAAAGCAAGAAGCTTTGCAAGCGGAACGAGCTGGAAACTTTGGTATTGTCGCAGAAATTAGATATGGAAAAATGGAACAAGCCCAACAAGATTTGGAAAAATATCGCACAGCCTTAAAAGAAATGCAAAGCGACAATCCAATGATTAATGAAGAGGTTGGCCACGAAGAAATTGCAGATATCGTTTCTCGTTGGACAGGTATTCCAGTTTCAAAAATGCTTCAAAGCGAAAAAGCCAAGCTGCTTCATTTAGAAGAGGAATTGCATAAGAGAGTAGTTGGACAAGAAGAAGGAATTACTGCCGTAGCGGATGCTATTAGAAGAAGTAGAGCTGGGTTACAGGACGAGAAGCGACCCATAGGATCATTTATATTCCTAGGAACTACTGGAGTTGGGAAAACCGAATTAGCAAAAGCTTTAGCTGAGTTTCTCTTCGATGATGAAAACAATATGGTAAGAATAGATATGTCAGAATATCAGGAAAGACATGCCGTTTCAAGGCTTATTGGAGCGCCTCCTGGCTATGTAGGCTATGATGAAAGTGGTCAGTTAACAGAAGCTGTACGCCGCAAACCCTATTCGGTTGTCTTGTTAGACGAGATTGAAAAAGCACATCCCGATGTGTTCAATATCCTCCTCCAAGTTCTTGACGATGGAAGACTAACAGACAACAAAGGACGTGTGGTAGATTTTAAGAACACCATCATCATTATGACTTCCAATATGGGCTCCTCTATTATTCAGGATCAATTGACTGAACTAAATAGTGAAAACAGGGTTGAGAAATTGGAGCAAATCAGTAAAGAGGTCATGGTGGCATTAAAGAAAAGCATCAGACCCGAATTTCTAAATCGCATTGATGAAGTAGTAATGTTTACCCCTCTTCAAGAAAATGAGATATTAGATATCATTAGAATTCAATTTGAGGATTTAAAAAAGACCTTGAGCAAAAATCAAGTTCAACTAGAAATCACAGAGGATGCCATCAGCTATATTGGAAAGATGAGCTACGATCCACAATTTGGTGCCAGACCCATCAAAAGGTTTATGCAAAGAAACATTCTTAATGAATTGAGCAAGTTAATTCTTGCTGGTAATATTCAAAAAGAAATACCCATAAATATTGACTATGATGGTCATTTACTGCAATTTAAAAATGAATAATTATTGTTTTCAATGATTGACATTCATAAAAAAAACCAAACTTGATAAGTTTGGTTTTTTCTATAATTATATAAGTGCATCTTGCTGGGCTTTGCAAACCTAAAACTCCTTCTTAGCAATAACAACACCTTCCTCATCATACACCAACCAGACTCCTATTTTTTTTCCCTCCTCATATGAGCCTTTCATATAGAGTTTTCCACTGGGATGATAAACCCATGATTTTCCACTGCGTTTTCCTTTGCTGAAATAGCCTTTTGACCATATGGTTCCGTCTGGATACCAACTCAACCACTCTCCTTCTCTCAAACCATCCTCATAAACTCCTTCTAACAAAACGGAACCATCGTCATGATACTGAACCTCATGCAAAGCAATACTATCAGCACCTTTTACCAAATAGTCGAAAACTATTTTTGGGCTGCCATCCTCATGAATCTGTTCTACTACCTGAATCTCTTTGGTTTGACAGGATGACATCACCAATAATATCCCGAATAAATAAAAAATTTTTCTTATCATTACCTATCAAAACTTAAGCGTTTACCTTTAACTGTATCGTTAAAATCTCCTTCATTATAAACCAAATGTCCACTTACAAAGGTTTTGCATACTTGTGAATTAAATACCTGTCCTTCCATAGGACTCCAACCACATAAGTATAGGATATTGTCTTTATTGACTTCCCATTGTTTAACAGGATCTATAATGGCTAAATCTGCAAAGAATCCCTCACGTATAAACCCTCTTTTCTCTATCTGATAAAGCTTTGCAGGATGATGACACATTTTCTCAACCACTTGCTCTACACTAAGCTTTCCTTGTTGGGCCATTTCTAACATCGCTACCAAAGAATGTTGAACCATAGGTGCACCGGAAGGAGCTTTAAGATATGGATTATCTTTTTCAACCAACTGATGAGGTGCATGATCTGTAGCAATTACATCTATCTTTCCTTCTAATAAGGCTTTCAGCAAACCATCGGCATCTGCTCTATCTTTTACTGCAGGATTCCATTTGATGAGTGTTCCTTTTTCATCATAGTCTCTTCTATCGAACCATAAATGATGAACACAGACCTCGGCAGTAATCTTCTTTTCTTCTAGAGGAAGTTCATTAGTGAATAATTCAGTCTCTTTGGCGGTTGAAAGGTGAAGAACGTGTAAACGAGTCCCGTATTTCTTAGCCATTTCCACAGCATAAGAGCTCGATTTATAACAAGCCTCATGAGAACGGATATCAGGGTGGACATTTATTGGAATATCGTTACCATATTTCCCAATAGCCGCATTCTGATTGGCCTGAATTGTTGGCTCGTCCTCACAATGTACTGCTATCAACATGGGAGCTTCAGCAAAAAGCTTTTCTAAAGTCGCTTGATTGTCAACCAACATATTACCCGTACTTGCTCCTAAAAATATCTTAATTCCACAAACAGACTTTGGGTCTGTCTTTAAAACCTCCTCAGCATTATCATTACTCACACCCATATAAAAGGAATAGTTAGCCAAGGAACGTGTAGAGGCATACTGATACTTTTCTTCTAGTATTTCTTGAGTTAGCACATTTGGAATAGTATTGGGCATGTCCATAAATGAGGTTACTCCTCCGGATACCGCTGCTCTTGATTCAGAAATCATATTGGCTTTCTTGGTTAAACCAGGATCCCGAAAATGCACCTGATCATCAATCACCCCGGGAAGTATCCATTTTCCTGTTAAATCCATCACCTCACAATTTTCTGGAAGCTCAGGTTGCTCATCAGCATTATAAATTTTTGAAATATATTGATCCTGGATCAGGATATTTACATATTGCTTTTGGTTCTCATTAATCACCAAAGCATTCTTTAAGAAAAAATTGCTCATCATTCAGATTTTTAGACCCATTGCCTATTCGCCTGAATCAGACA
Organism: Lentimicrobium sp. L6; assembly: GCF_013166655.1. Lineage (NCBI taxonomy): Bacteria > Pseudomonadati > Bacteroidota > Bacteroidia > Bacteroidales > Lentimicrobiaceae > Lentimicrobium > Lentimicrobium sp. L6. The sequence continues at coordinate 33,694 of NZ_JABKCA010000012.1, read as the reverse complement.
AATTTTAGGCCCTCTTGGGTTTGATTTTTTTAAAGCGCAACTGCATCACACCAAATATAGCTTCTGTAAAGATACTCTTATTCATCTTTGATGTACCTAGAGTTCTATCAGTAAAAATAATAGGAACTTCTTTCACATCAAATCCCAGTTTTACAGAAGTAAATTTCATTTCAATCTGGAAAGCATAACCAGTAAACCTCACCTTATCCAAATCTATTGTTTCTAATACTTTTCTACTATAACAAACAAAGCCTGCAGTGGTATCTCTAATGCTCAAACCTGTTGCCAAACGCACATAGGCAGAGGCATAATAAGACATCAAAACTCTTCCCATAGGCCAATTAACCACATTTACTCCTGTGATATAACGGCTTCCAATGGACATATCTGCTTTGTCCACATGGCAAGCATGATACAATTTTAATAAGTCATCAGGATTATGACTAAAATCGGCATCCATTTCAAATATATATTCATAGGAGCGGTTTAATGCCCATTTAAATCCATGAATATAGGCGGTACCCAATCCTAATTTACCTTTTCTTTCCTCAATAAATAACTGACCTGGAAATTCTTTCATTAAGGATTTCACTATGGCTGCAGTTCCGTCGGGGGAATTGTCTTCAATAACCAAAACATGAAATGGCTTTGATAAACTAAATACATAACGAATAATATTCTCGATATTCTCTTTCTCGTTATATGTAGGTATGATCACTATACTATCTGACACTTGCTTTATTTTGTGGCGAAAATAATAATTATTTGAAGAGCATAAGAGTTAAATTCTATTAATTTGCCTTTGGATTGTTCTTTTCTCTGATTTTTAGCAAAATTAGCTTGAATATTAATTTATCTTAGGATATAGCAAACTGTTGTAAAATTGATTTGCCACTATTGACATTCCAAATCAGTTCTGCCCTGGCCCTAAAGGGAGCCTGATTTGAAAGATTCTGGTAACATTGAAAATTGAGCTTTTAAAACGTAAATACTATTATGAGAGGAAAGTTACGATTTTTGGCTCCCCTCAGGGTTTGGGGCAAACAAAAAATCGATTAATAACACTCAAAGCATTGCAAAACTGACAACCTACTGCCTGTTTTGAACGATTTGACAGCATTTCTACTGACAGACTGACAAAATACTTTAAATCGCTTTAGTATCACCAATTGGCATTATTTATGTATATTTGCATTCTAGAAATTAAACAATAAAAAATATAATAAAATGACGTTACCAACAAATTTAAAGCACGTAGCTACAGGTTCTGAATTAACAGAATTAATTAACCAAGAAGAAAATGTAATGGTATGCTGTGGCCGTATGGGTCCAATGTGTATTCCAGTATACGGATCAATGAAAACATTAGAAGAAAGTGGAGATTATGATCACGTTGCATTCCGCGATATGATGTTCGACAGCCCGGAAGCTGCAATCATTAGAAACCTTCCTGAGTGTAGGAACTTTATGGGATTACCATTTGTGGTTTATTATAAAGGTGGAAAAGTGGCTAAAGCAGTGAGTAGTATTCAGAGTATGGATATGATTAAGTCTGTGATTGATGTAGAATTCGCTAAATAGAGTTTGTTTATAAAGTGTTACTTTTATGTTTCGCTTTACTGATAGAATAAAGAAATTTTCATGTTCGAAGCCCTTTGGGTTATATCATAACCCTTGGGCTTCATTTTTAAGATTAAAGAAATGCAAACAGATTTTGATGCTATTATTTTAGGAGGAGGACCTGCAGGATTAACTGCAGGTATATATATGGCACGCTCCAAAGCCAAAGTATTGATTATTGATAGCAGTATTCCCGGTGGGCAAACCATTTTAACACATGAAATAGCCAACTATCCTGGAATTGAAAGTACAAGTGGATATATGTTAGCCAGTACCATGCAAATGCAAGCCGAAAAATTTGGCTGCACCATCAAAAGCAATATACAAGTTAATGAATTAGAGTTAGATACTAAAATTAAAAGCTTAAGCTTGAGCAGTGGAGAGAAGTTCACAGCAAAAGCTATTATTTTAGCTACCGGAGGCCGTTCCAGAATGATTGGCGCTAAAGGAGAAGATGTATATAAAGGTCGTGGAATCAGCTATTGTGCAACCTGCGATGGTGATTTCTTTCAAGACAAAAATATAATTGTTGTAGGAGGTGGAAACTCGGCTTTAGAAGAAGCAGTTTCACTAACCAAATATGCTTCTAAAGTAACTATCGTTCATATTCTAGATCAGTGGCAAGCCTTTGATTATGCGGTGAGTGAAATGGAAGCCAATGAGAAAATAGATTACATATTGAGTTCTAAAGTATTAGAATTCAAGGGAGAGGATGCCCTCCAAGAAGCCATTATCGAAAATGTAAAAGATGGCAGCACGCATACCAAAAAGATAGATGGGGCCTTTGTTTTTATTGGTTATGAAGCCAATACCGATTTTCTCCATAATGGTCCTGTAAAATTAAACGAGAGAAAAGAAATCTTAGTAAACGAGGACATGCAAACCAACCTAGAAGGCGTTTATGCCGCAGGCGATGCCTTACAAAAAAAATACCGTCAGGTAACCACAGCTGTTTCTGATGGAACCATTGCTGCCTTGGCTGCTCTTGAATACATTCATAAGAATTAAATACAAACAATATCTATTTACTGCAGAGGCCATTATGATTTTCATTTTGGCCTCTTTTGTTGTTAAGAGTTAAGGGTAGATATTATTTACACGTAAAAAACCATTCTTTCACACTAAATCACCCCTAAACCAATCATCTCTCAATTGTTAAAGAAACTTAATATTCATGGGCTTTTGCAATGCTTTTAAATAGTAAACGTTATGACATTACTGGTTTTCTAGCAGGTGAGTGAATTCACTCAAATAAAGGAAGGACAAATAAGCAATTTTAGAGTGTCAATCACATAGCGATTTTCACTATTTTTGCAGTTAATTTTGGATTTAAACAAATAAATTGAAATATAATATTAAGCAAATGAAAGAGGGTAAATCAATGACTAGAATCATCAGCTTTCCTCAAGTGATGATCATTCTATTGGCTTTATTTATTGCCATAGGAGGAACTTCTTGTAAAAGTAAGAAAAAGATAGCCGAAGAAAAAGCAGCCATAGAACTGGCCAACCAGATAGCGCAAGCCAAAGCAAGCTTAAAGGATCTATTGCGCGATGACAATCCTAAAACATGGCAAGAAAAGAAAAACGAGTTCGACCGAATAGTAGCCATGCAATTACGCGATCCTGAAGTTGAGGATTTAATCAATCAGGTGGAAGCTAAACTGGAGAAAGAACGCCAAGAAATGCTAAAACGCCAAGAGGAAGAAGCTCGTTTACGGGCCGAACAAGAAGCCAAAAATCAGAAGCAAGGTCAATTAGATAATATCAACTCCCATTTCTATGCCGTCGCTTCTGCACCATCAGTTAACGAAGCTAACTCTCGCATTGAAAGAGCTTTATCACTATATGCGTCAAAAGATGTACCAGTACTGATTATTTTAAGTGTTTATGGTGATAATCAAAAAGACTACGATAGACCAACTTATATTGAGAAATATTTGAATTATTTGAAAGATGTCAAAAAATATGACAAAGAAATTGACAATTTGAAATATGATGATATGGGAAAAATTATTGAAATTGAACTCATTAAAAAATAATTAGCAAGATGAAGCAAGTAACGAAAATATTTATCCTGGCTCTTCTCTTTTTAGGAACAGCGCAGGTATGGGCTCAAGATGAAATTTCTCCTGAAAGAAAAGAAGCCATCGATAGCCTAGCAATGGAAAAGGTAAAAGATTTAAGCAGGTATATCAGCATCATTGGAAGTAAAGAAACTAGCTTTTCTGAAGCCAATCGTGTGATTGACAGAACATTAGAACTTTTTGCACCAAATAGTCAAATTGGTGTTTCTTCGTTATATAGAAAAGACATTAAATACTACACTGTACGTAAATATTTAAATAGATTAATGGCCTTAAATTATGACCAAGTAACTATCAGTTGGTATAACATACAATACATTAGCGATTTAGAGCCTCAACCTGATGGCACTTATGTGGGAGTAATTACCATTTACCAAAGGTTTGAAGGTAAAAAAGGCGATGACCTAACTTATGTGGATACAACTAAGAAAGACATCACCGTTTATGTAAAACGTAAAGAAACTCAAATTGGTGGTAGAACTATCGGTTTCTGGGACGTTTTATTAGGCGACATTAGAGTTGCTGAGACTTCAAAATAGATTAAATTTGAGCAGTCGGTTCTTAGGATCAGGCTGCTCTTTTTTTATTAACTCCATTGCCATTGAAAAATCTTCAAATCATTTTATTAGCATTTATAATGCTTTGCCTGAGTTCTCCTATCAAGACTCAAGTCGTGGGCAAATTCATGAATGATGAATCGAAACTGTATGCTGAGACCAAACAGGTGAATCAGTTTTTTCGTCGTTTTAATAATGAAGAAGGCCCCGATGGTATCCGATATAGTGTGAGAAGTAAAGAATATCGTAATCCAGATACTCGTGACACTTATTTAAACATTTTATTCGATCTGGAAAACCCAAGTCTCGATGAGCAACTCAGAAAACAATTTATCTCTATTGTGAATAACGATAGTGCTCCTCAGTTTTTAGATTTCCATGCCGATGGTTGGTTTGCTGAAGTAAAAACAAAATTTCTTTATAGAGGAAAACCTAGTTATGTGACTTTTTATTTAGAACTAGAGCAAGAGAATTTGGGTTATAAATGGGTTTTAACTAATGTATTTTTTGAAGAATACGCACAAATTTTAGAAGAAGATGGTTTAAACCAAAATAAATTTCTTCACCCTATGAGTCATGAACTCGATTTCATGAACTTCATCAAAGTATTCGATGACAAGTCTTCTATTGAAGAATACACCAGCCATGGATTTTCTGCCGATTATCTTAGTGTATTTATCTATGAATTTAAACAAGGACTGTTCGAATATCAAACAGTCATGAACTTAAAATTTCATTTCTTCCAAATTCCAGGTTGGTATTTTGAACTGGAAAAATTCAATCGATCCGGTTATAATACAGGATGGTTAATTTCTCGGCTCACACCTATCACCGAAGATGAAAAAGCAGTACTCATGAAATACATTTACCATGATTAGAAAAATATACATACTGTTATTGAGCTTCCTTTTCATAAGCACTTTATCAGCCCAAAAATTAAATCCTGAGGAGGTTAAACAATTTAGTGAGGAGTGTAAAGATTTAGTAAACTATCTTCAATTTACGCTTAATGCAATTGGTGATAACGAGCTTAGCCCCAAAGAAAAAGACATTATCATCAGCGAATCTTTTGCCAAGCTTTTTAGAGATGGGAAAGTACAGATTGAAGATGATTTGGTTCCTGATAGAGAAGCTGTAACCAACAAAGAAGTACAAGCTTATTTAAAAGATGTAGATTTCTTTTTTGAGCAAGCCATCTTCTCCTATAAAGTACTTTCTGTAAATCTATTGCAAGATGAAAACGACAAAGCATATTTCAAGATACATGCACTTAGAACCATAAGCGGAACAAATTTAAATCATGATAGCATCTATAATGAACAAGCCCGATTTGTTGAAGTTGCTGTAAATCCAGATTTACGTGAACTTAAAATTGTGAGTATTTATACTACAAAAATTAATGAGCTAGAGGAAAATATTAAATGGTGGAACGACCTGCCTATTAGCTGGAAAGAAATATTAGGCAACCAACAAAAGTTTATTAAGGATATTGAGTTTTCAAGAGTTTTAAATATACAAAAAGATTTTGTAATTCTCGATCCTCCAAAAGATACCCTAACTTGGGACGAAATAGAACTTGAACCAAGTGATAGCTTAAGAATGGAGTTCCCCATGGCAACTATAGACACCTTCTATTTCGCCACAGATAGTGCAAAAGCCATCTACAAGAAAAGACTCTCCCATTCTTTAAACAAGATTTTAGCCATTAAAGAACTAGATGTTTCAGGCAGGTTAGACATCACTCATTTGGAGCCTGTGAGCAAACTATCAGACATCAGAAGTTTAAACATAAGTGGAACTCTGGTAAACGATCTCTACCCTATTCGTAATTTGATTGATTTGGAGGATTTAAATATTTCAAATACACAGGTAAATAACTTAGATGCTCTGGTTTATAGTATGGCTATTCACAATTTGAATATATCCAACACTAAAGTTTATTCATTGAAACCTCTGGTTAATTTAGGCAATGTGAATATCCTTGATATTTCCAGCACTGGAATTGATGATTTAGAGCCCATTAGTGAATATAGAAACCTTAAAGATTTGCAAATGGAAAAAACCATGGTAGGTGAATTAGACGCCATTTCCAAATTGAAATCCTTGATATATCTAAACATCGATAGCAGTCCTATTTCAAATTTATCTAGCCTTGAAGAATTACTAGAACTTCGTATTTTATCATGTAATAATACACTTATTCAAAGCATTGATCCTCTAAAGAATATGGATCAGCTTAATATTTTATATGTAGACAATACTGAAATTACAAGTATAAAAGCCCTTGATGGAAAAGAAAAGCTAACTAAGATATACTGTGACAATACATTGCTCGGTAAACAAAAAGCACTATTATTTATGAGTGAGAACCCTCAGGTTTTAGTGGTTTATGAAAGTAGAAAACTTCAAAAATGGTTTAAAAACTTGCCTGAATTTTGGGTAGAGATATTCGATTACTACGTAGATATAAATATTAAAAACCCAAGCAAAGAAGAACTTCATCAAGTTGCAGGAATTTTAGAAATAGATTTAAGTGGGCAAGAAAATGTGGTCTCTATTGAGCCTTTATCGCAAATTCAGAACTTAAAGAAACTAAACCTTTCTAAAACTTCAATAGAATCTCTAGAACCTTTATATGAACTTCGTGATTTGAATTGGTTAGACATCAGCTACAGTAAAGTAAACTCTTTAGCCCCTTTAGAAAACAACCATTCCTTGCAATATCTGAATATTTCGAATACCAAGATTACAAATATTGTAGCATTAAAGGAGACCAGTAGCTTGAATAAACTCTACATGAATAATACTCCCATTGCTAATATCAACCCTATTATGGGACTGTCTGGCTTAAGAGAACTGCAAGCGGATGAAACCAGTATCGCAAAGCCCGATTTTGAGAGCTTCATCACAAGTAATCCCCGTTGTTTATGTGTTTATCAAAGTAAAAACTTAAATAGCTGGTGGGATGGACTCTCCCCTATTTGGAAAGAGGTTTTTATGAAAACCCAAAAATGGGATAACACTCCAAATACTAAGGAATTACATCAATTGATTAAACAAACTGAGCTCAATATAGAAAATAATAGAAACATCACAAGTATAAAAGAATTGGAAAATTTCGTTTTCTTGAAAAACCTTAGAATTTCTGGAACTCAAGTGAGTGATGTAAATAGTTTATCCAAACTAAGTCGAATCCAAACCCTCGATTTATCCCAGACTCCTATTTTAAACTTAGATGTATTGGCCGAACTTCCACTTTTAGAATCTGTAAATATCTCAAATACACAAATTAACTACTTGGATTGGGTTGAACAACTGACCAAGCTGCAATTACTGGATATCAGCGGAACTCAAGTGAAGAGCTTGAAATCTTTAAGCACACTTTATATGCTCGAAACACTAATAGCCTATAATACTCGTATTGCTAATTTAAAGCCTTTAAGTGAGTTGGTGAGTCTTAGAAAACTGAAAATTTATAATACTAAAGTCTCCTCAAAAAAAGTAGACCAATTCAAATATGCCAACCCTTCTTGTGTAGTGGATTATTTTTAGTTTATTATTAAAAAATTCTATTTTACTGCCAGTTATACAACAGATCGTATTATTTCCTATTTTTGAATCATGAATGAAAAGATTAAAATAGAATTGTCCAATGAACAATTTACTGCCCTCACCCATTGTATGCTTTCCTACGAAGCCACCGAAGAAGAGGATTATGACAAAATCCTAATGGCTCGTTATATCCTCGGGAAAGTACTAAAGAAGATGATCAATCGCTATCAAGACCTGAAGAAGAAAAACAAGATGAGCCTTAATATTGCAGAAGCAGCAGCTTTTCGTACCCTGATGAGTAGCCAAATTGACCGTTGTGGCATTTATGAGCAGACTATTATTCGTGAGATATTGATGCAGATTGGTAGTAAGCTTTAAAGATTTATGAGTGGTAATTATGATTTATGAGTGGTAATTATGATTTATGAGTGGTAATTATGATTTATGAGTGGAGGATAGAAGAAGAAATATGATATCAAACTTTTAAAAATCTACAATATGAATGCATCAAATACAAGTAAACGAGAATTACTGGAGGATAGGTTAATTGATTTTGCAATTAGTACAAATGAAATAATTGAAAGTTTTCCTAATACCTATTTAGGTAAAAACATATCGAATCAAATATCACGCTCTAGCATATCACCAGCTCTAAATTATGGAGAAGCGCAGGCAGCCGAATCAACAAAGGACTTCATTCACAAAATGGGAATCTGCCTCAAAGAATTAAGAGAGACTTTTGCAGGATTGAAAATATTTGACCGCTCCCAAAAACTATCTAATGATAAAAACGAAATAAATAGGCTAAAAACAGAAGTAAACGAACTAATTTCTATTTTTGTAGCTAGTATCAAAACAGCAAAAAAACGGTTATAGCTTGGCTAAAATCATCATTCATAATTCTGAAATCTTTTAATTCATTAATCAGGTTTCATCATTCAAATATTTAATAAATGAAAGCATTTAAAGCATATGACATCCGCGGAGTATATAATTCCGACTTTAATAAAGAAGACGTTTATAAAGTGGGATTTTTCCTTCCACAATTATTAAATACCAAGAAAATATTAGTTGGACGAGATGCCCGAGTATCTTCTCCTGAAATATACGAATACTTGTGCAAAGGAATCAACGATGCAGGAGCCGATGTATGGGATGCAGGCCTCACAACTACTCCTATGATTTATTGGGGAAGTGGAAAGTTTGAGTTCGAAGCCTCCGTTATGATTACAGCCTCTCATAATCCAGCTCGTTATAATGGGCTTAAAATCTCTGGCAAACACGTAAAGCCTATTGGCTATGGTACAGGTCTTTCCGATTTAGAGAAAATGATGAATACATTAGAAGTCAATCCTATTGGTCCTGAAGGAATTATTAAAGCATTCGATTTTAAAGAGGAATACCTGAAGTTTCAACTCAGTTATTTAAAAGATATTTCGAATCTAAATATAGCATTAGATGTAAGCAATGGTATGGCAGGTATGTTTATCAAAGACATTCTCGGAAATCAACCTCATTATATCTTTGATGATATTGACTGCACCTTCCCCCACCACGAAGCCAATCCCCTAGAACCCGAAAATATAGTCGACCTTCAGAAATTGGTAAAAGAAACCAAAGCCGATGTTGGAGTTATTTTTGATGGTGATGCTGATAGAGTGATGTTTGTGGATGAAAATTCTAGATTCATCTCTCCCGATTTAATTATTGCACTTCTAGGACATCACTTTTTGGAGGATGCTAAACCTGGTACTCGCGTTTTACAAGATATTAGAACAAGTAAAGCAGTGGGTGAGTATTTGAGCCAGTATAAAGTGGAGATGCACATGTGGCGAGTTGGACGAGCTTTTGCGGCACTCAAACTGAAAGAAATTGATGGCTTATTCGGTGGTGAATTGGCTGGGCATTATTATTTCAAAGATTTCTATTATTCTGATTCTGGCCTTTTAGCTGCTATTCTAGTACTCAACATTGTATCGGAAATGAAGAAAAAAGGACTAAGCCTTTCTCAGCTTATCTCTAGAATTGAGACTTACCAAAACTCAGGTGAAATCAACTTCAAGATCGAAAGAAAAGCTGAAGCCATGGAAGCGGTTAAGAATTACTATTTTGAACAAGCAGAACCTGATGCTTTCTTCGATTTTGATGGATATAGATTAGAATATCCTGATTGGTGGCTCAATATCAGACCTTCGAATACGGAGCCTTACCTCAGGTTTTTAGCAGAAGCCAAAACCAAAGAACAACTAGATGAAGTAGTGAATAAATGTAAAGAAATCATTCAAAGCTTTGCTTAAAAACCTCCTTATATTATTATTTGCCTTTTCTATTTTGGGCGTTTCTTTTGGACAAGACCAACAAGATACTACTCAGATTAGAAAAGGTAGATTAATAGGTGTTAGTGCTTTGGCTGGGACTGCTTATATCGGAGGCATAACTGGGCTATATTATTTGTGGTATAAAGATTATGATCAATCTAAATTTCATCTCATCAACGATAATAAAGCTTGGCTTCAGGTAGATAAAGTAGGCCACAGCTTTTCTGCTTATCAAATGGGACGAGTAGCATTTACCGGTTTTCGTTGGGCTGGTCTAGACGAAAAGAAGTCCGTGTGGATTGGTGGAACCTATGGTTTTGTATTTCTGACCACTGTAGAAGTTTTTGATGGACTATCAACCAACTGGGGCTTTAGCTGGGGCGATGTAATAGCAAACGCCGCGGGAACTGGATTATTCATCGGACAGCAATTGGGTTGGAAAGAACAAAGAATTCAAGTCAAATTCTCCTACTCCCCCTCAAAATATGCTCAATACAACCCAGACTTATTGGGAAGTAAACACACTGAAAGATTTCTCAAAGATTATAATGCTCAGACTTATTGGTTATCCATAAATCCACAATCATTCTCCTCCTCCAGAAAAATCTTTCCAAAATGGTTAAATTTCGCAGTGGGATATGGCGCTAAAGGAATGACTGGGACCTATTATAATCCGGAGGAAATAGATGGAGAGACTATTCCTTGCTTTAATAGAACCCGACAGTTCTATCTCTCCTTAGACCTTGATTTAACCAAGATAAAAACACGTTCAGAGTTCTTAAGGTTGGTATTAGAAGTAGCCAATATGGTGAAAATTCCTTTTCCAACTTTGGAGTATAATTCTGAGGATGGTGTAGAGTTTCATGCTATTTATTTTTAGGTTTACTGATGTTTAAGCTCTTGAACTTTACGTATGTCGAGCTTAGGACAGGGCAAACGCGTACTTTTATTTTTCTAATTGTTTTTAACAAAGCTAACGCGGATTTGGTGTGATTTAAATACATTCCTTAATATTAATATTTTCGCACGGAAAACATTTCCGCGCTAGCATTATACCTATAGATTAAACTATTTTTTTCTAAATATAGCTTTTTAACAAAGTATGCGTTTGCCCTGGAGCTTAGGGAACTTCATTGCTTTTTGGGTGGTTTTTTTTAAAATTTAATGCGTTTTTATATCCTAACTGATGAAGTTTTTTTGAATCTTTTTGTAAGGATTAAAATAACTCGTCGACTATTAGTTCAAATAAATAACATGAACGCCCTTAAGGCACAAAAACAAAAATGATGAACAAAAGAAACATTGGAATCCTATCGATAGCTTTTATGCTTGTAGCAAGCGCTGCATTTATGTTGAATGGAACAGCAAAAACAGACTTAACTAATCCTCAAGAGCAATTGGCATTTGCAAACCCTGATGCAGAATTTGATGGAAAATGCGGTGATGGTAAATGTGGAGACGGCAAATCAACAAAAGACACAAAAGCAACTAAAGATGCAAAAGCCAAAAAAGGGGAAAAGAAAGCCAAATGTGGTGATGGCAAATGTGGAGACGGTAAAACTACAGTTGATAAAACTGCATCTAAAGATAAAACAACTACAAAAAGTGCCACATTAGAATCAGATATAAGCAAGTGTGGTGATGGAAAATGTGGAGATGGTAAAGCAAAGAAAGATACTAAAGCAAGCCTAGAAGACAAATCAAAAACCAAAAAAGAAAAATGCGGTAGCGGCAAATGTGGCGACGGCAAATAAGACAAAACAATAAATTAAGGCCGCTCTTATTCGTTCTGATAATTCAGATTTCAAATGGGAACGGCCATTTTTATGCTCTGGCATTAAAAGATATAATTGAATTAAAAAAATGAAAATGACTTCATGCGTTAGCATTTATTAAATACTAAATAAAATGTAGATTAATTGGAGTTTGCAGCTCTTTATCAAATGCACTAGAATTTTTAAAAGATAATCTATAATAAATCATCAGGATTACTTTGGCTTATGGATTTTACAAACTAGCCCTGAATAAATGGAACGATATAGACAGCGTAACAAGCTGGTTTGCCAGTATGACTTATCCACTCCCGAAGCTCTATGCCCACATGGCTTCCGGAACTAAACTACTGGTATCGTATTACTTGCCCTTGGTTTTAGATCTCGACTTATTTCTATTCCTTTAATTTTTGTTAGGATGGTTGCCATTCTTACGGTCCACCTTGGTAATGGTTGGGAAGCTGGAAACAGTGGTTTTGAAATACCCTTCTACTATTTAGTAATGTTAATAGTGATTTTTGTTTATGGCCCAGGAAAATATAGTCTTGATGATATTATTAAAAAGATGCAAGCATAGAGGATGGTTCTTGAATAACAATAGAAACCTTGATAAAGTTCTTCTCTCTAAATAAAGAGTGTCGTACTTTATTGAGGTTTTTATAGGTAAGGCTTGATTTATTTGATGACTATTCCACTACCTTCCTGAATAATCTCACCAATAATAGTCACATCTTTCATACCCAAATTCTTTAATTCATTTACATATAATTCTGCATGAGCTGGAGGTAGACAAACCAACAAACCACCCGAAGTTTGGGCATCACAAATCAATAATTGAGAAGTACGAGAAAGTTTTCCAAAGTCAACTACATGCTCTACATAATCACGGTTATTATAAGTTCCGCCAGGAATAATATTGGCAGCAGCTAAATCCTTTACTGTATCAATAAAAGGAATGGCATCAAAACTAATTTCAGCAGTTACATCAGAAGATTCTACCATTTCTTTCAAATGCCCCATTAATCCAAACCCTGTTACATCTGTACATGAAGAAACGTCATATTTAGACATGATTTCAGCTGGTATTTTATTTAAGGAACTCATCAACTCAATGGCTTGTTTTGCTATTTTCTCATTTACTAAACCACGTTTTATTCCGGTAGAGATAATTCCTGTTCCTATGGGCTTAGTTAAAACCAAGACCTCCCCTATTTTTGCGCCTTTATTTTTAATCATTTGGTCAGGATGAACCAAACCACTAACCACCATTCCGTATTTAGGTTCGGGATCTTCAATGGTATGTCCTCCCAAAATAGGGATACCAGCTTCCTCAGCCTTGCTTTGGGCACCTTTAAGAATCAATTCCAATACTTCCATAGGAAGTGCCTCCTCAGGGAATCCAACTATGTTTAAAGCAAAGATAGGCCTAGCACCCATGGCATAAACATCGCTCAATGCATTGGCCGCAGCAATAGCTCCAAACTGAAACGGGTCATCCACTATTGGTGTAAAGAAATCCAGAGTTTGAACCAAAGCCAATTCATCAGTCAATCGATACACAGCTGCATCGTCTGAAGTATCTGTCCCCACCAATACATTTACATCATGAACTTGAGGCAAAGATTTCAAAACCTGCTGTAATTTCTGAGGTTCTATTTTGCAAGCACAGCCTAAGCCATGGGTATACTGAGTAAGTTTAATTTTAGAAATATCTCGATTTTCAGGCAAATGAATTGTAGAACCATCCGCTTTTGGCATTAATATTTTCACATTTGATACCACTTCTTTAACTGCGGCATCTATGTTTTCTTTGGATGTTGTACGACCAGTTGAAAACCGAATTGTTCCCATAGCAAATTCTAAAGGTATATTCATGGCTTCCAAAACTACAGATACATCAATGCTTTCGGAATGACAAGCCGCACCAGCGGATGCAGCAACATTTTCTAATCTTGCAATTAAAGTATTGGCTTCAATTTTAGGAAAGGAAACACTTAAGGTATTTGCCAAACATTTTTCAGCATGACCATTTCTCTTGATATGAGGTAATTCTTTCTTTAATGAATCCCATAGCATATCACGCATATTTGCATAATGAAGCTGATAATCCTTGAGTTTCTCTGTCACCATTTCAGCCGCTTTTCCCAAGCCAACTATCTCCAAAACATTCTCTGTTCCAGCTCTCATATTTTGCTCATGATCTGCACCATGCATCAGCTTTTCTAATACAACTCCCTCTTTTATATAAATCGCACCAATTCCTTTGGGCGCATAAAGCTTATGGCCAGCAATACTCATCAAATCCAATCCCATTTCCTTCACATCCACAGCAACCTTTCCAATGGACTGCGCTGCATCACTATGAAGCAATATACCTCTTTCTTGGGCTATTTTACCAATTTTAGAAATGGGCTGGATACTACCTACTTCATTATTGGCATGCATCACAGAAATTAGGATGGTTTCTTTTTTAATGGCCTCCTCTAAATCTTTAAGATGGATAATTCCAAATTCGTCAACAGGTAAGTATGTCACTTCAAAACCATTTCTTTCTAAATACTTACATACTTCGAAAATAGCGGGATGCTCAATACTTGAAGTGATAATATGATTCCCTTTATGCTTATTGGCAAAGGCCGCTCCTTTTAAAGCATAATTATTCGATTCCGTTCCTCCACTTGTGAAAATAATTTCGGAGGATTCTGCTCCTATCAAATCAGCCACTTGTTTACGAGCCTTCTCTATGGCCTTTTTAGTTTCGGCACCCAGTTGATGTGAGCTGGACGGGTTGCCAAAATACACCTCTAAATAAGGTCTCATAGCCTCCGCTACGATAGGGTCGATAGGTGTTGTGGCATTATAATCTAGGTATATCATGTTTTTTTATTTAAAGAGCAAATATAGGTAAAGCATTCTGATTATTGATTGTCGGCTGTTGGTTACTGGCTATTAGCTGTTGGCTGTTGGCCAAGAAAAACTAATCCAAGGAGGCTATCATCCATTAAACCCAACTAAGTGAGGCCCTGGTAAAGTGAATAAGAATCACAAATAGAAAGCTAACTGGTTAAAAAAAACTGCCTAGCAAATTATTACTAGGCAGTTTTTAGCTTCGTTGAGTTTCTTTCACTTAAGAATCATCTATTATTTTTATCCTTCGACAAGTTGATGGATCAGTCTTCCAACTTCTGTCATCTGTCATCTGTCATCTGTCATCTGTCATCTGTCATCCATTCAAAACCTTTCTTACTCTTTATAGAATTTCGATTGAGAAACCCCATTTCCAATCACAACCTGAATCATGTAAATCCCAGTATTCAATTTAGAAACATTAATATCTGTTTGGTTTCCGTAGGTTTGATAGATAAGTTGTCCATTACTGGAGTATATCCTTAATTCGGAAATATCACTTTGCAATGATAAATGGATATAATCTCTACTTGGATTTGGATAAACTTCAAAAGAAGCAGTTTCTTTTTGAGGGGAAGTTTCAATTCCCACAAAAGCATTGGCTGCTTCATAATCAGGAATTCCATAACCATAAGTTTTATCTGGATTAGAAGCCTGAGAAGCTGACATTTCTAATAAATCCATTATTTGTTTATTATTAAATTCAGGATTTGCTTGCCATAAACATGCAGTCATACCTGCAATAGTAGGAGAAGAAAAAGAAGTACCATTAGCCGAGCTAATAAAATCACTGTAAGCATCTGCCACTGTTGTTCCAGAACCTACTGCACAGATATTTGGTTTAATTCGAGAATCCATAGGATAGCCTCTAGAGCTGAAAGAAGCAATATTCCCAGAATAATCAGTTGCTCCAATTGCAAAAACACTATCACCATCAGCTGGAAATCCAACATATTGCCATGAACTACTTCCATCATTTCCTGCACTATTTACAGGTAGAATACCTTTTTTAGCAGCTAAATCAGCTCCGATTGTAACAATGGCTGTATTTCCATTTATTTCATTCCAAGTATGATCGAAATTTGAATCATCGAATGTAGTATAACCCAAAGAAGAATTGATAATATCTGCTCCAACACTATCAGCGAATGCAGCTCCAACCAACCAGTTGTATTCTTCTATAATATTTTCGTAATCGGTATATTCCGTTCTTAATAACCAATAATCTGCCTTTGGAGCGGTACCTATCATTTGACCAGGCCAATTGGCTCCCATGGTAGATAAAACCTTAGTACCATGAGTACTTCCTGCAAATGGGTCATTTTCTTCAGAGCAAAAATCTCGTGCTCCTAAAATCTGTCCATTGGCATATAGAGAATCAAAAACAATTCTATCAGGAACGCCAATAAAACCACCATCTAAAACGGCAATCACCATTCCTTGTCCTTGATATCCCATATCATGCAATGGTATACCATTAATCAACTCAATTTGTTCAGTGGCCTGACCATAGTTTAATGTAGAAGTGGATTTTAGTCTTGATGCTTGAATATTATTTTGTTCTAGCTCCTCCTCTACTTCAAAGAAGTTTTTAGGTTTAATAGGAGGGTTAGCATTCACGTCGGCAATTTTTGTAGCACTCTCCACAAAAGACAAAGCAAGAATTTCTTCAATTAATGTCGGATTTGTAGTCTTAACTAATATGGTATTGATCCATTTTACTTGACGTTTCACTTCAACTCCTATTTCTGCAACCTGATTGACATACGAAGAAGTGATAGGTAAATCTGTTAGATCATAACTAATCCCCTGATTTACTCTTCTTTCCATACTTCTTGCAGATAAAAACGCTTCAGGATTATCAAGTGTATAGGTATTATTATCTTTATCAGTAAATTTAATTGCATAATAATTTGGTGCTACCTGAGCCATTAATGCAAAACTAAAGCTCAAGAGTAAAACAGTAAAAATATTCCTCATGATTGATTACAATTTGGTGATTTTTATTTGTGAGTTTCTATTTGCAGCATGTACCTCTACAAAATAGATTCCTCTTGTGTATGATTTGATGTCTATGTTTAACGGACTTCCATTCCAGTTCATTTTTCTTTCTTCTATTAATGCTCCTTGAATATTGAATATCCTCATGGTGAAACTAAAATATTCTTTGGTTTGAAGATCCAAAGAAAATGATTCAGAAACAGGATTAGGAGCCACAGTAATATTTTGGTTTTCTGATTGAAGATTTTCCATTCCTAAAATCCCCAAAGCATTTTCATAATCAGGCAAACCATAACCATAAAGGGTATCCGGTTCATTAAATCTATTGGCACTATATTGTATGGCTTGTTTTACCATCTTTGGACTTACTGTAGGATCGGCAGACCAAAGGCTAGCGGTCATTCCTGCAATAATTGGACCTGAAAATGATGTTCCATTAGAAGGTGCAACCACATCGCTAAACGCAGATGCCACATATGCCCCAGCTCCTCTTGCCACCACATTCGGCTTTATATCATCACTCCAAGGAAAGCCATGGCTACTAAAACTTGCAATATTCCCACTACCATCAACTGCTCCAATACTAAAAACTTGGTATCCATCTGCTGGTGCACCAACATATCTCCAAGAGCTATTTCCTGAGTTCCCTGCACTATTCACCACCAACATTCCCTTACGGAATGCCATATTCGAACCTCTAGTAATAATGGTTAAATCACCATTTAATTCTTCCCATGTGTGGTCAGTTCGTAGATCATCAAAAGTGGTATACCCTAAGGATGTATTTAAAACATCGGCACCAACACTATCAGCAAAAGCAGCACCTGCCACCCAATTATATTCTTCTATTAATGCTTCAGAAGCGCCATCTTCGGTCCTAATTAACCAATAATCGGCATCGGGTGCAGTTCCTACTAAATTCCCTTCCCAATAACCTCCCATGGTACTAAGCACAGCTGTTCCATGAGTATGAGTGGCAAACACAGTTTCTCCTGGAGCTACCATATTTTTCGTTCCCAGAATTTGGTCATTATCCCAAAGTGACTGAAATATTTGTCGCTCGTCAACTCCCACAAATCCTGCATCTAAAACTGCTATTACCATACCCTGACCTTTATATCCGAGCTCATGAAGTTTTTCACCTTTAAGTTGGTTGATTTGTACCCAGCCTCCTCCATAGAAAGCGGAATCGTAGGCTTGAGTAGATTTGTGAGGAGCATATATTTGTTCTTCTTTTAGATCAAAGGATAGTTTATCACTTTTCGAAGATTTAAAATTAGAATTATAAACTTGTACTACTTTTTCCACATCATCTAACAAATCCAAAATTTCCACATCTGTAGAATCTGGTGTTGAAATAATAATGGCATTTAACCATTTTACATGAATAATTAATTCAAAATTATCATTTAAACCCAGGATATTTTCAATTAACTCTGGATCTATAGGTAAATCCTCCTCAATAATTGGAATATTATATTTGGCACGACGATCAATAGCTCTTTGTGAGAGAAACTCCTCTGGTTGGTCCACACTATATGGTGTAAAATTCTTATGTGTAAAATGAACCGCATATTTATATTCCTGAGCTTCTGCAACTAAGAAAACAAATAAAAGTAATGCAAGGCTTAATAATTTCTTCATCTATCTAATTTTTCCCAAAAATAAACATATTAACGAAGTATAGACAGCCTTTATTTAAAAAGGGTTGACTCATTGGGAAAATTATAACAAAATTCAAATGCTACTCATAAGGGTTTCTTTTTAAACTCTCAATGATTTCCTTATCATTATTCTCTTCCATAGATTTACTATTTTGATAAATATATTGCCATTGCCTTTCTATTCTCTGAGAATACAAATCAAAATTATCAATATAATAAGACTGAATATAGTCTTGATAACCATTGAAAACATCATATTCATTTGCCAAGAAATAGTCATATTCAAAACTATTGATATCGAATACAAGAGGTAACTGATCAATCACATTTTCTGGAATACTAGGTGCTGAAAAATTTATTTCAGAACCCAAAGGAAAATTCACCCTATACTCAAAAAATACTTCTTCGTCAACACTATCATACTTCCAACGAAGAGTTCCCAAATCCGCGTTGCCAGTTACCGTAGCTTTAAAATCATAAATATTTGAATTATCCAGGTTTAAATCAAAGTCTAGTGTTTTTAATTGATTTGGAATGTTTCCTCGAGAAGTGAGTTGATAGTTATTAACATTTCCCTTCCTAGCACGATAGTAACTATAATAACCTGGGAATACCTCACCTGGATTGTAAGCTCTAATGGATGTTTCTCCACCATCAAAATAATTGTAAAATACTGCATTATAATCCCAAAATTCACTACTATAGTCATCCTCTGACTCAAGGTATACAAACATGCTTTCATTTTGTGGCAATGTAACATCAACATAATCATTCATTACAATTAAATCATTATTGTTTATGATAAACTGAGTATCTGAAACTATATTTGATATTTTTTTAAAATTAGGCGCTTCATTTTCATTCATGGCAAATAACCATAAATATTCCTTGTCAATATATCTTTTCAATTGATATTCATTCGAATTATAAATTGAATTCGAATATTCATAAGATGATTTCATTTCTGACAAATGGAAATCTCCAAGTTCAAAACCCTGAAGCTCAACATTAAAAGTACCAATAGGCTCATATTCTTTACTTTCATTTTTTGCAAACTTCCAATGACTAGGCATAAGGTTTTTATAAGTGATGAATGAAACCTTATCTTGCCTATTGAAAACTGTATCATTTATTCCCCTTTGTTCTTCATAAGTTATGATTTGCAAAGTCAAACCACTTTGAGGTAATTCTAAATCATTGTAACTATACTCATTTTCATTCTCCAATTTCAAATTAATGAGCAATTCATTTTCTTCAGAATAGACCAATACCCAATTTCTTATTCTTTGATAATCATTATCAATATTATAATTGGGTCCAACGGTAAAGTTAAAGTATTTAGTCTCTTCAATAATGGGTTGTGTACTATCAACATCAGACTTCTTTTTGCAAGAAATGGAAATAGCAAATAAGATAAATAGGTAAAAAAGCGTATTCTTCATAATAGATGATATTTAATCAGTTATAATATGTATCGAAATAGTTATATGAGCAAATATAAAAAACTTATTAAAACAAAAAATCCCCAAACCAATAATAATTTGAGGATTCTAATTAGATTCTAGCTATCTTTTTAATGAAGATTTCTTTATTAGACTCAATACTAATAAAATATACTCCTTTATCGAAATGAGAAAAATCTATAATTCGCAAATGGGATTTATTCGAGCAATGTCGATTATAAACCTCTCTCCCATTTATCTGAAAGATCTTTATGTTCTTAATATAATCACCAGAATCTTCCAAGCTTATATTAAGTTGATTTATAATTGGATTTGGAGAAATTTTAATAAAATCATTATTCCTTCCCATTGATTGAATATTTACTAATGGATTATTTATGATGGTATCTAAATAATGCTCATATTGATAATCTCCAATTAAGCACAAATAACCAATTGAGACATAAATTTCATTATAATCTGGAGCTACTAGACCTGTCGAAAAATTAAAATGACATGTACAATTATCCATGCAAGTATCAGCAGCGATTAAGAAAACACTGTCCTGCCTAACTTCTCTGAATAAATAATTATGATCCCAGCAATTCATTAATACTTCACCACCAATAAATAAGGAATCATTTTCGAAATAAAACTGAAAATTATTGACATAATCTTTTCCTAAGCAATCATCTCCTATATGAGAAACTGTATCATTTATCTGTGCAAATGTGGAGATTGAAATAAAATAGAATAATATAATTGAGATGATAATATTATAACAATTTTTCATAATCAATGCATTTATAGTTGGATACCAAAGGTAGCACCTAATTGTATAAATATCAAATACTTTTATTTCAAAACTATATGGACAAAAAAAAAGCCGCTACATAAAATGTAACGGCTCACTTTTCATTTGGTTATAGTCGCTTATTGCACTTCGACTATGCTTTTCATACCTTGTGTAATCGCATCTTGATTCAGAGGAATCAATTTGTGATAACGTTCTGGAAGAGATTTCTTAAGACCAAGGATTACATTTTCTAATTTAACAATAGGTCGAGCAGTTAGGTAACCACCTAATATTACCATATTGAAAATCTTAGAATTACCCATCTCAGCAGCTATTTTAGCTCCTTCAATCTTGTAAATCGTGATATCTTTTCTAGTTGGGTGTTTAAGGATACCATTAGGGTCATAAATTAATACACCACCTGGTTTAACAGTCTCCTCAAATTTATCCATTGATTGCTGGTTAAGAATAATAGCAGTATCATATTGAGTTAAGATAGGGCTACTTACTCTATCATCGCTGATGATTACAGTAACATTAGCAGTACCTCCTCGCATTTCAGGACCATAACTTGGCATCCAACTTACTTCCTGATCTTGCATGATTCCACTGTAGGCTAAAATTTTACCCATGGAAAGAACACCTTGTCCACCAAATCCAGCTATAATTAATTCTTCTGTCATAATTTCTAGTTTTTAGCTGATTATTATTTAACAAAATTTCCGTCCACCTTAATATCTCCCAATGGGAAATAAGGGAACATATTATCAACCATCCATTTATTAGAATCGATTGGAGTCATCTTCCATCCACTATTACAGTTAGATACGATTTCAACAAATGCTAATCCCTTTTTACCTTTCTGAACCTCGAAAGCCTTTTTAATGGCTTTTTTAGCTTTACGCACAGCAGCAGGAGTATGAACAGCCTGACGAGTTACAAAGTTAACTCCAGGAAGTTGAGCGATAAGCTCAGTCATTTTTAATGGACTTCCCATAGTTTCGATTTCACGACCATAAGGAGATGTTGAAGTCTTCATACCTTTTAAAGTAGTGGGAGCCATCTGACCACCTGTCATACCGTAAATACCGTTATTCACAAAGATGATAACAATATTCTCTCCTCTATTGCAAGCATGAAGTGTTTCATTACCACCAATAGCAGCTAAATCACCATCACCTTGATAGGTGAATACATATTTTTCAGGATATATTCTTTTGATACCAGTTGCAACAGCTGGAGCTCTACCATGAGCAGCTTGAGTCATATCGATATTCATGAATTCGTATGCCAAAACAGAACATCCAACAGGAGCAACACCAATAGTTTCTTCAGTAATACCCATTTCCTCAACTACTTCCATAGTAATCATATGAGCAGTACCATGACCACAACCTGGGCAATAGCTCAGCTCTTTGTCAGTCATGTTCTTAGTTTTTGTATGAACTAAGTTTTCGGGTTTCATTATTTCTTTAATATCCATGATTTATCCTCCAATAATTTGTGTCTCCAGAGCTTCTAAAATCTCTTCAGGAGAATGAATAATTCCACCATAGCGTCCAAAATGCTCAGCTTTAGCCTTGCCTTCAATAGCTAATTTAACATCCTCTATCATTTGGCCAGCACTCATTTCAACAGCTAAGAACCCTTTAACTTGATCAGCTAATTTATTCAATTCCTTCATAGGGAAAGGATAAAGGGTGATCAATCTAAAAATACCAGCTTTAATACCTTTAGCTCTTGCTTGTTCCATTGCTTTTTGAGCAATACGAGCGCTAGAACCATAAGCAACAAATACATATTCAGCATCTTCACAATTGATCATCTCATAGCGAACTTCATTTTCGCACATTTGTTGATATTTTGCTTGAAGCTTAATGTTATGTGCTTCTTGTTTGAAAGGATCTAATTCCAAAGAAGTAATTATATTTCTTTCTCTAGTCTCTGGCTTTCCAATAGTAGCCCAGTCACCATACTTATCCTTGATTTCCTCATCTGTCATTCTAGGAGTTTGTTCTGGCATGATTACTTTTTCCATCATCTGGCCAATTACACCATCAGAAAGAATCAAAATTGGATTACGATATTTAAAAGCTAATTCAAAAGCATCAGCAACAAAGTCAGCCATTTCCTGAACCGAAGCAGGAGCTAAAACTAACATTCTATAATCTCCATGTCCACCACCTTTAGTAGCTTGGAAATAATCAGCTTGAGAAGGCTGGATAGTACCTAAACCTGGTCCTCCTCTAACTACATTTACAATAACGGCTGGCAATTCGGCACCAGCGATATATGAAATTCCTTCGAGTTTAAGGCTAATCCCAGGGCTTGAAGATGATGTCATCACCTTTTTACCAGCACCTGCAGCACCATAAACCATATGGATGGCAGCAATTTCGCTTTCTGCCTGAAGACAAACCATTCCAGTTCTCTCTTCAGGACGTTCCATCATTAAATATTCTATCACTTCTGACTGAGGAGTGATGGGATATCCAAAATAGGCATCGCAACCAGCACGAATAGCGGCTTCAGCTACAGCCTCATTACCTTTCATTAATTTTACTTCAGCCATATATATATGTCTTTAATATTATTATTAACTTGCTATTTTAACCTTATAAACAGAGATAACTCCATCAGGACAAACAATAGCACAATTCGCACAACCAATACATGCTTCTGGATTTTCCATGTATGCATAGTTGTAACCCTTACCATTTACTTCTTTTGCTAACAGTATGACATCTGTTGGACAAGCAGGAACACAAACACCGCAGCCTTTGCATCTTTCTACATCCACATCAATTGCACCTTTTACTTTCGCCATTTTTATAGAT
Organism: Lentimicrobium sp. L6; assembly: GCF_013166655.1. Taxonomy (NCBI): domain Bacteria; kingdom Pseudomonadati; phylum Bacteroidota; class Bacteroidia; order Bacteroidales; family Lentimicrobiaceae; genus Lentimicrobium; species Lentimicrobium sp. L6. The sequence continues at coordinate 10,142 of NZ_JABKCA010000012.1, read as the reverse complement.
TTTAATATTTCAATTCCTGCGAAATTAATCAATTTAGAGGAGAAATATTAGTCGGCAGAAGCCCTCACAAATGCTTAGACTTAATTTAGAAATATTATAAATTGATTTTCACAAGATGTGCGTTTACGAACAAAATAAAGTACTGTTAGACAAACAGTTGTGGTTTTACTAAAAAAATAGAGGAAAGACTATCAAGTAGATCGGTAAAATACTGAAATCTAAAATTATAATTTTATTGAGCTCTATTTTTATCTAGGAAGCGATAAAATGAAAGTGGAACCCAGCCCAGAATTTGAGGTAACACGAATATCGCCTCCCAATATTATGGCGAGCTTTTTTGATATAGAAAGTCCTAAACCTGCACCTCCAAATTTTCTATTATAGCCTGTTTCTCCTTGTTCAAATATTTCGAATATCTGTTCTAATTTATCCTTAGAAATACCTATTCCAGAATCCTTCACTTCAATTTCAATGGTATCTTCAAGCGCTTTGAAGGAAATATGTATAAAGCCTTTTTCAGTAAATTTAAGTGCATTCCTAACCAGATTCATAAGTATTTGTTTGAACCTAAAAACATCACTATCTATCAGAATCCCTTCGGCTTGTATATTTAATTTAAAGTCAATATCCATCTTATCTAACATGCTGATTTCCACAGGGAATATTTCGTATACTTCATTAATAGCTTTCACTACATCAAACTCCCCATTTAAGACTTGCATTTGTCCTGATTCAATTAATGAGATATCAAAAATATCTTCTATTAAATTAAGAAGTACATTAGAGTTATTATTGATGATTCTTGAATAATCTCTAATTTCGACAAGGTCTTCCTCATCGAAGATGAGATTAGCAAAACCAATAACGGCATTTAGAGGAGTCCTTAACTCATGAGACATAGTAGCCAAGAAAGCAGACTTCAATCTATCAGATTCTTCCGCTCGTAATTTTGCGCTAACGAGTTCTTTTTCTGCGAGTCTACGAGCAGTTACATCTCGACCTAAAACTATCAGATTTTTTCGGCTTCCATCCTCATTAAAAACAGGTATCTTAAAGACATCATAGATAGCTTCATCACCACTTGTTAATGGGATGATTTCATCACGTCTGGAAATTTTCTTTTGCTCCCAACACTCCTTATCTGTTTGCATACAAGTACTAAATGCACTTTTATACATTGGATGGGTTTCGTTTGCTAAATCAGCATCAGTTTTCCCAAAGTATTTAACCTTTTCAAGATGGAATAATTTCAAGTCTGCCTCATTAGCCAATAACCACTTCCCCTCTCCATCTTTGAAACATATAATATCTGGAGTTTGTTTAATGAGTTCTAAAAATAATTCATTATTCAAATTTGGAGCAACAGGAATTTCTTCATGCTTTTCAGTGATTAGTATTTCATCGAATAAAAGAGTAAAAAAACCTTCAGAGCTTTTCACTACTTTTAATTGGAAAGATACTAACCCACTTTCTTTATTCAGAACCTGAACTTGATTGCTGAAAAAGTTTGCAGCCAATGTTTCAATCCAGAATCCATCGTGAAACTCAGTCCCAATAATTGAAGTAGATAGCGTATTAATTGATTTACCAATCAATTCATCGGAAGATAAACTCAATCTAATTAACATTTTATCATTTACAGACACCACTTCATATGCTGTATCCAAAACGATGATTCCAAATATTCCATTTAAATCATCGAGTTTTAGGTATCCGTTTGCTTGATTAATCTCCGTTTTTTTCTTTTTTCCAAATAATCTCATAGTAAATTGCATTTCGATTCTTCAAAATAACGAAATTATTGAATACTAAAAAAGAATTTAGTATATTAGCACTAACCAACTTATAAACAATTTACCTATGCTACCCAATAGTTTTTACCTTGCCTTTGGCAACCTGCTTTACGCAATCGCCATCTCCGATTCTACCGTTCAAATGGAAGAAATAGAAGAGTTTCATAAAATTACCAGAAATGAACTTAAAAACATAGCTGATGTGCCAAATGACGAAGTTCTACATTTTAATGAATTACTCGCTGATAGCGGTTTTCTAAATAGCTATCATGCTGAAATACCTGCAGATATCGCACTGGATAAATTCCTTGCTTATTACCTAGAAAACAAGAAATTATTCCCTGATTGGATAAAGGATTTCTGCTTAAACTCCGTTTTAAAAGTAGCCCAAGCCTATGGTGGTATTGTGACTGAGGAGAAACAGGTGATTATCAAATTAAAAGAGGCCTTTGAGTGAGAAAGGTTCTTACGGGTTTGTGAATTGTGAATGCCTATATAAGCTGGCTCTTTGATTTATCTTTAGTTTCTGTTTCTTAGAAGCTTTTTTTCAACCTTACCCTATATTTTGTTTAGAACCTAAATTTCCCTTTCTATATAAAGAATTAACAGTCCCTAAAACACATCAGCAACAATCGATATTAAACCCACTTATATTTATTTTTTGATAGGGCAATATTATACAAATGAAAACGAAAAAAACATATATTTGAGCCTAAATTTAAATAAGCCAATTAGAAGGGAACTTGAACAGTGTATTCATCAACTGGATAAATTAAATTATCATTCTGAACACATACATTAGGACTAGGATAGAACATAGAATTGGACCATTATCATTAAAACACAGTAGACATATTATGAGAACTAAAATTTTCTTATTCGGTATTCTTGGTTTATTCTTGCTGGGCTGTTCCAACAATAATCCGCTGATAAATAAGGTAGATCCATTTATTGGAACTGGAGGCCATGGCCACACCTACCCAGGTGCTACTACTCCTTTTGGTATGGTGCAATTGAGCCCCGATACCCGAATTGATGATTGGGATGGCTGCTCTGGCTATCACTATTCTGATTCTCAAATACTAGGATTCTCTCATACCCACTTGAGCGGAACTGGTGTTGGTGATTATGGCGATATCAGATTGATGCCTACAGTTGGTGATTTAAAACTACGCCCTGGAACTAAAGAAAATACGGAGGAGGGTTATATTTCTAAATTCTCTCATGATAATGAAAAAGCAGCGCCCGCATTTTATCAGGTCTTGCTCGATGATTATCAGATAGACGTGCAACTCACCGCCACTCGTCGTGCTGGTTTCCACCAATACACCTTTCCAAAATCAGAATCCTCTCATGTTATTTTAGATTTAAAAGAAGCTGTTAGAACGGAAAAGATTCACGAACTCATTATTAATATAGAAGACAATCATACCATTTCTGGATTAAGAAGATCGGCTTCATGGGCCAATGATCAGTATTGTTATTTTGTGATTGAATTCGATAAAGACTTTAAAGATTTTGGCATTCAGCTAGAAGGAGAAATCAATAAAGGATTAAAAAAAGCCCAAGGAAAAGACATTCAAGCGTGGTTCGACTTTGATACGGAGGATGGCGAAATAATCTTGGCTAAAGTAGCCTTATCTGCTGTTAGTGTAGAAGGAGCCAAAAAGAATCTAGCAGCCGAAATTCCTCATTGGGACTTCAATAAAACCTTGAAGGAATCTCAAAAAGAATGGGAAAAAGAACTGGCCAGAATTGAAGTAAAAGGGGAAGAAAAAGACGAAACTATCTTTTATACGGCACTTTATCATGCCTTAATAGCTCCCAATACTTGGTCGGATGTGGATGGCCAATATAGAGGTCACGATTTAAAGGTACACACAGCAGATCACACTGTTTACACTGTATTTTCTCTTTGGGATACTTTCCGTGGCGAACATCCCCTATTAACGCTTTTGCATCCTGAAAGAGTTAACGACATGATTAAGAGCATGCTCTTGATGTATGAAGCGGATGGCTTGCTTCCTGTCTGGGAATTAGCTGCTTGCGAAACCAATTGTATGATTGGCTATCATGCTGTTCCGGTGATCTATGATGCTTATGCCAAAGGAATTGGTGATTTTGATGCCAATCAGGCTCTTGATGCCATGATAAAAGGGGCTAGGGAAAATATATTTGGATTGGATTCTTATCAAGAATATGGATACATCAAAGCGGACGAAGAAGGTGAATCGGTTTCTAAAACCCTAGAATACGCTTACGATGATTGGTGTATCGCCATGATGGCAAAGGATTTAGGAAGAAACGATATTTATGAGGAGTTTATAGTTAGAGCTCAATATTATAAGAACTTGTATGATGCTTCTACTGGTTTTATGCGCGCCAAAATAAACGGGCAATGGCAAAAGCCTTTTAGTCCAACAGAAGTAAACTTCCATTTCACCGAAGCCAATAGCTGGCAGTATAGTATGTTTGTTCCACAGGATGTGAATGGATTGATAGATCTTCATGGTGGCGATAAAAACTTCAGTAAGAAACTGGACGAGTTATTCAACACCGAAATGAAATTAAGTGGTCGTCACCAATCGGATATTACAGGTTTAATTGGACAATATGCACACGGAAACGAACCCAGCCATCACATGGCATACTTATATAATTTTGCGGGAGAGCCTTGGAAAGCCCAAAAGGTATTATCACAAATCATGAACGAATTATATCACGATCAACCCGATGGTTTGAGTGGTAATGAAGATTGTGGTCAGATGTCGGCATGGTATGTTTTAAGCTCTATGGGCTTCTATCCTGTTACACCAGGAAGCAATGACTATATAATAGGTACACCTATTTTTGAATCGGTGAAATTAAGACTCGACAATGGGACTATGTTTGAAATAAAGGTGGAGAATTATAGTAAGCAAAATATTTATGTGCAATCTACCAATATGAACTCGTCTCCTCTCCTACGCAGCTATATCACTCATGAAGAAATAGCCAATGGAGGAATCTTAAACTTCAATATGGGCGCAGCAGCCAATGAGACCTACGGGCAAGACGAGAGCAGCAGACCTCAAATGGAAATCACAGATTTATTGATATGCCCTCCTCCGACCATCATCAGCGAGACTCAGACTTTTAAAGACGACTTGAAAATAGAAATGGTGAATCCTGTTGCGGATGCCAAAACCTATTATACCACAGATGGCAGTGAGCCAACAGCGCAATCTAAGCTCTATACCAAGCTACTCCTTATTAATAGGTCAACTTCCTTTAAAATAAAGTCTATTCATCCCAAATGGGGAGAAAGCGCCAGTATAGAAAGTAAATTCTATAAAATAGATGCCAGTAAGAGTTTAGAACTCACCTATGCCTATAGTCCATTATATGCAGCAGGAGGCGATTTGGCCCTAATAGACAATATCAGAGGAAATCATAATTTTAAAACCGGAACCTGGCAAGGATTCTATAATACTCCTGTAGAAGCCATCGTGACCTTTGCCAAAAAGAAAAGACTCAGTGAGCTCACCATGACCTTTATTCAGGATCAAGGTTCTTGGATTTTCCTCCCAAAGAAGGTGAGTTTTTATATTTCTAATGATAAAGAGAACTGGAAATTGGTGGGTAGTTTAGATAATGATATCGATATGAAAAAGTCTCCTATCACTCATGATTTTAGGGTTAAGATGAAGTCGAAGCGCGTGAAATATGTAAAGATTGTGGCAGAGAATGCAGGTCCTTGTCCAGCATGGCATTTGGGTGCTGGTGGGGATACTTGGATGTTTGCTGATGAGATTGTATTGAAGTAATCTTAAGAGGTCCGCGAATCTTATGCTAATTAGGCTTGAAAAGAGAGGTCCGCGAATTTTCGCTGATTAGATTAGGACAAGAGGAACGCTAATTTTCGCTGATGACACGGATGATTAAATCATGCTCAAAACCCTTAGTGGCACTTTGTGAATACCTTTGGGTTCCTTTGTGGTAAAGCTATTACACAGAGGTTCACAAAGAGGTCCGCTAATTTTCGCTAATTAGATTAGACAAGAGGAACGCTAATTAACGCTGATTAATGATTTAAAAAAAGAGGTCCGCGAATTACGCTAATTAATTAGAACAAGAGGTCCGCTAATTTTCGCTGATTACACGGATGATTAATCATGCTAAAAACCCTTGGTGGCAATTCGTGAAAACCTTTGTGATTCTTCGTGGTATAGCTTTTACAAGCGGGTTCATCAAAATTAGAATAATTACCAATTAAGAAATATTTAGTCCACGGATTTACGCTGATGACACGGATGATTAAATCATGCTCAAAACCCTTAGTGGCACTTTGTAAAAACCTTTGATTTCCTTTGTGGTTAAGTTATTACACAGAGTTCCACAGAGAAGACTCAGAGGTTCTCAAAAAAGTAAATAGATAAGAGGCAAAAAAACAATTGGTCCGCGAATTTTCGCGAATTACTTGGATGAGAATCACCGAGAATTAGACTTAAAAAAAGAAATCCGCGGATAACGCTGATTACACGGATGATTAATTGACATCTTTAAAACCCTTTGTGGCAATTACGAAAGCCTTGCTTTTTGAACAGCCTCATGAAACAAACTATAGTTTAGGTTGTCCAGAGTAGCTTGCATGAAAACAATATTCACTGCCAACCATTACCTCTTATCTTATAAAGGCAGCCTTAACTATTTTCTCTTTTGAAAGACTATTGCATATTAATTTCTCATTAAAACAATTATTGTTCACTAAACCTAATAATGACATATGTTTTTTTAATTATATTAGCACTTCTCAAATAAAACAGAAACACAAACAATTATTAATCTTCAATTGTTCATAAACAAGACCAAAACAAGCAGATTATTAAAACCCTAAATAATTAAATCATGAAAAAGCAATTATTCTCTATTTTATTTATTTTAACAAACATTCTTTCTTATAGTCAAATAGATACTTTAAGTGATGGTGTTTATATATATCAGGGGAATCTTGGAATTGGCACCAATACTCCTGAAGCTGATATTCATATAAAAAAGCCCCTACCACGAATCGTAACGGAAACCAATGATGGGAATTTCTTGCGATTTGGAGCAGGTACAAGTGGAAGTAGTATCACTTTTAATGATGATAAATCTTTATGGATTGAAGGTCGTGAGAATTTCAATACAGGCCAAGTAACAGACAATGGATTACTTATTCAAGGTGATGGTAATATTGGTATTGCAACAAGACATCCAAGAACAAGATTAGAAATTGCAAAAGGTGATATATTTATTAGTGAGATTGAGAAAGGAATTATAATGAAATCACCAGATGGTAATTGCTGGAGAGGTGTACTTGATAATTCAGGTCAATTAAACTTTACTATTATTGACTGTCCAGAAGAAGGACCTAGTGTAAAGATTCAACAACAGGAATCTAGCCCTCAATTAATGGTATTTCCAAATCCTACAGGTAAAATCTTAACTATCCAACTTGCCATTAATCGAATTGAAAATGCCAAATATAGAATATACAATTTAAAAGGGCAATTGGAAGTTAGCGGTAGAATAAACTCAGACTGTCATCATATTGATATCTCTGCATTTAATAAAGGTATTTACATCTTGAATATATATGATAAATACGATAATAAATTCGCTAGTGAAAAAATCAATAAAGAATAGCTCTGTTTTTTGTAAAAACTATTGAATACTAGAAATACTAAGCTAAACTGAGAAACATGAAAACACTACTTATAACATTTATAATCTTACCTATATTTGCCTGCATATGTTTTGGGCAAAATCAAATACCATTAGATAAGTCTGATTCAACTTCTATTGAAGTGTATGTTAATAAGGAAGGCAAAGTATTTCTTAATAAGGAGAAGACGAACCTAAAAAAACTTGAGTCATTTTTAGCTGACTCTGAAATTAAAAAGGCTAAATTTGCAACTGTATTCCCTACACCAATAGAAATATTTGCAATTGTCGAAAAGATAAGTCTGCTTTTTAAGAAAAATGAGATTAAGTATGATTGGTACAGTGACCCAGAATTTACAAACCCTGCTTGGGATTAGTCCATTCGGATACATAATTAAAAACCACAAATCCAATGAAAATAGAAAGAATCAAAGATAATAAGAAACAGTTCCTTGACCTATTACTATTGGCAGACGAGCAGGAAAATATGATAGACAAGTATTTACCTAATGGTGACTTATTTGCTTTATATGAGGATGATTTGAAAAGTGTTTGCGTGGTGGTCCCAATTGATAAGAAAAACTGTGAACTAAAAAACATAGCTACTTACGAGAAATATCAAGGCAATGGATACGGTAAAGCAATGATAAACTTCATTTGTGATTACTACAAGAAAGACTATAAAACAATGCTTGTTGGAACTGGAGAAACTCCTGCCATCATGTCGTTTTACCAAGGCTCTGGTTTTAAAATCTCACATAGAATAAAGAATTTCTTTACGGATAATTACGAACTTCCCATTTTTGAGGATGGCATTCAACTTGTTGATATGATTTATCTTAAAAAGGATTTACAAACCTCATCATAGTTAGATTTTCTAGGTAGTTTGAAAAGGGTGAGAAACCAAAACTTCTAGCCGGCTTGAGGAGGCTGAAATTCTAATTATCTCGAAATTAATTCTCAGTTATACTGGTATTTTAACTATTAGTAAAAAAACAGAAACAAAAAAAAGCTTGGAAAACAAATAGTTTCACAAGCTTTTTCTTTATTTAATTGAGTCCTAAATCAGCTCTAGCAATACAATATTCTCCACATGATGAGTTTGTGGGAACATATCGATGGGTTGAACTTTCACGACTTTATATTTGTTTTTCATTAAAGTAATATCGCGTGCTTGAGTAGCTGGATTACAGCTGATATACACGATTTTCTGAGGTGCTGTTTTTAGCAATTGCATCACCACTTTTTCGTGCATTCCAGCTCTTGGTGGGTCAGTAATAACCACATCTGGCTTTCCATTAGCTTCAATAAAGTCTCTATCTAAAACCTCAGCCATATCACCTGCATAGAATACCGTATTCTCAATTCCGTTGATTTCTGAATTGACTTTGGCATCAGCAATGGCTTCTGGAACATACTCCACTCCCACTACTTTCTTAGCATTTTTAGCCACAAAATTAGCAATGGTTCCGGTTCCGGTATAAAGGTCATAAACCAGTTCTTCTCCAGTTAAACCAGCATAATCTCGTGCTACTTTATACATCTCATAGGCTTGTTCGCTATTGGTTTGATAAAATGAAACGGGGCCTACCTTAAACTTCACACCCTCCATCTCTTCCATATAGTAAGGATTGCCTTTGAAAAGCTGGATAGTTAAATCGGTAATGATGGTATTCATCTTTTGATTGATCACATACATCAACGAAGTAATCTGTGGAAAGCTATCTGCAATATGAGTTAAAATTCCCTTTAGAATCTCTGGCTCGTCCTCTCCTACCACTAAAATCACCATCAGGTCACCAGTACTCGAAGTACGCACATATAAATTCCTTAAATATCCTTTTTGATCTCTTTGATGGTAGTGGCCAATTTTATTTTCCAGCGCATATTTCCTGACGCTCAGACGGATTTCATTACTAGGCTCCTCTTGTAGGTAACAGTTTTTTAAATCTAAGATTCTATCAAACATACCTGGCATGTGAAAACCGATTCCATTCATATTCATTTCAGAAAAATCCATTTCCTTGGAATAATCTTCGGTGAGCCATATACGATTGGAAAAAGTAAATTCCATCTTATTGCGATAGAAGTATTGCTTTTCACTAGGTAAAATGGCTTCCATTTCTGGCATATCGAAATCGCCTAAACGCTCTAAATTATCTTGTACTTGCTGTTGCTTTAATTTCAATTGTTCCTCATAGGAAATCATTTGCCATTTACAACCTCCACAGGTTCCAAAATGCTCACACTTGGGCTCTACTCGCATATCCGATTTCTTTTCGAATCGAATGGCTTTGCCTTCCATATAAGCTTTACGGTTCTTGGTGACTTGTACATCAACCACATCGCCGGGCACTGTAAATGGTACAAAAAGCGCTTTATCATCAACTTTCGCCAATGATTTTCCTTCAGCTGCTAATTTCAATATCTCCACATTCTCGAATTGTGGATTCGGACGTCTTCTTCCTCTTCTTCCCATAGTATATTTTAATAAGCCGCAAAAATAGTAAGAAATGAACTGATTACAATAGAAATTTATTATTGCTTAAATACTTGGTTTCTGGGTGCTGGGTACTGGGTACTGGGTACTGGGTGCTGGGTGCTGGGTGCTGGGTACTGGGTACTGGGTACTGGGTACTGGGTACTGGGTACTGGGTACTGGGT
>NZ_JABKCA010000011.1 GCF_013166655.1 Lentimicrobium sp. L6 | reverse complement strand
ACTATTGATGAAGGAAAACAAGACAGAGGAGCCCATCATATAAATCTTAATACTACCGATTTAGAAAATGGAATCTATTTGTTCACCATCAAAATAGATGGACAAGTGGCCGATTCTAAAAAAATGGTTGTATTGAGATAATATTAACCAAACATCATGAAAAATTTAAAGCCTTATTAGTTATACTCGTAAGGCTTTGTTTTACTCCCCAATCTCAATTCTAACCCAGCTTACTCGGAAATGCCTTCCGAGTGAGCTGGGTTGTGGTAAGCTATTGAATAATGACTTTTCCGGAATAGGACTGGTGCTTTGAGTTAGCTGTGTAAAAATACAAACCAGAAGAGAATGATTTACAGTTCCAAATGAGTTCAGTATTTCCTTCTAATTCTTCAATGAATTCACCTTTTGTATTATATATCCTGATAATTATTTCGTTTTCTTGTTCAAAGTGAAATTGAACAAAATCCTTAGCAGGATTTGGTTGAATTGAGATCAAATTATTGTGTTCTATTATGCCTATGGTTTCACAGTTTTCTTCTACTTGTTCACTATTGTCACATCCTGTATTATTATTCAAAATATCAAATGAAGCATCAGGAATGGCTATATAATCACAGATACTTTTTACATGGCAATTTGATAATTGTTGGTTGTCAAAAATGGTTAAGTTGTTTATAGAATCAACATTTATATTCTTTATTCCAGATATATCGTTTAGAATATTATTACTATTAATTATAATTGTTCCAGATATTGAGCTTAGGTTTTGTAACCCGTTTAAGTTGACAAGATTTTGATGATTATGGATTTCTAAATTTTGACCAATTGATATTAGGTTTTCGAGTCCAGTTAGAGTGGATACATTTTGATTTTTAAATAGGATAAGATTTCCTTCAACTTGAGTGAGTCCATTTAAACCAGATAAATCTTGAAAGTTGTCATTGCCTACAGTTAATTCATATTCACCAAGTTTTAAATCTCCTTCAACAACATTTAGGTTATTTAATCCCTCTAAACTAAAAAGTTCGGGATTGTAAAAAATGCTTACATTACCACCAATATGTGTTAAATTGCTTAATCCACTAAGACTCGATAGATTTAAATTGAAATATATATTTAGGCCTCCATCAATCTGTGTAATATTATTTAAACCATCTAAATTGGTAATTGTAGTTCCATCTGGATAATTTCCAATGGTAATGGGTCCTTCAATTTGGTTGCAATTGGGATAATCTGTTGGGAAATTATCTATTTGTTCTTGAGTGGTAAAAGTAATACCATTGGGTAAACAAGATTGTGAGTGTCCGATAATGCTAATAAAAACTAGGGAAATGATAAATGCTACTTTTTTCATGTGTTTAGATTTTGGAGATATGTATCTGAAACGAAGATATGGTTTTTTTTGGATACATCAGCATGCTCGAAAATGTTTTCCGAGTACAGATATATGTTTGTGATTTTACAGACTTGGATTGCAAATCCAAGCTAGCTGTTTCTGAGTTAGTAGTATTTATTAAATAGAGTGTATGAGGAAAGGATTTACTCTCCAACCTCACCCCTAACCACATCATCAACTTGTAAACCCGCTCACTCGGAAAGTTCTGCTGAGCGGAGCCTCAGTATGCCTTCCGAGTGAATAACTAACGAAATCACTAAAGATAAGTCTTCAATTGTGGTGTTTCTAGAATAATCTCTAATAAACTTGGCAATTCAGCATAATTTCTTGCAGAACTAAATAAATATTCTTCTTGTTTTTCAACTATCATTTCCTGCACAGGATTTTGATGGATATAGTTAAGCTTTTCATAGAAGAATGAGTTGCTATAAATCACTTTTGCATGATTACCATCTTGCCATAGTTTAAACCTCTGTTCACGTTTTAAATGTTCACAATATTTCTGTAATAAAGGCAATAACCATTCTTGCCTGCTTTCTGGTTCATCTTCAATCTGTTTTACTATTTTCTTTGAGGTATACCGCTTAAAATCTCTTAAAATATCCGTAAGCTGAAATCCTTCTGCAGCCCTGCAAATCATATGTAAATGACTATGCATAAGTACCCAACCATATATTTCTAACCCTTTATTCTCTTGGCAGTATTTTAAAGAGTTAACAATAGCCATTTTATGATTTTTTCTGGTAAATATATCCACCCAACCTACAGTGGTCATGGTGATAAAATAGGCCTTATCAGGTTCATGTATTTTATATTGGTCTGACATAGCATAAAAATAATAAAAAATGGGATATGCACTCGGAAGGCATTTCCGAGTGAGCTGGGATCAACAATGGTCATTTTATGATTTTTTCTGGTAAATATATCCACCCAACCTACAGTGGTCATGGTGATAAAATAGGCCTTATCAGGTTCATGTATTTTATATTGGTCTGACATAGCATAAAAATAATAAAAAATGGGATATGCACTCGGAAGGCATTTCCGAGTGAGCTGGGATCAACAATGGTCATTTTATGATTTTTCCTGGTAAATATATCCACCCAACTTACAGTGGTCATGGTGATAAAATAGGCCTTATTAGGTTCATGTATTTTATATTGATCTGACATAGCATAAAAATAATAAAAAATGCGATATACACTCGGAAGGCATTTCCGAGTGAGCTGGTCTGGTAAGGCTTTGTGCTACTCCCCAATCTCAATCCTAACCACATCATCAACCTGTAAACCCAATAAACCAGCTGCACGGCCTCTGTTTTGAGCAATTTCGAGGAGGTTGTCAGAACCAAATAGCGCTACCAATTCACCTTCTCCCACATCGCTATAGCTGCTGCGGATTTTATTAATTTTATATTTCCCAGCTCTGAGTAAAATATTAAATGGTTTGCTTTGTACCAATTCTTGGAAGAGGGTTTCAGAAATATTAGTCACCACATTTTCATAACGGTCGATATAGATCACTTTTCCTTTAATCACTCCCGTTTCCGTTACTGGTTGAAAAGCCATTCTATTGGTGAGCTCGGGTAATCTGTCTCCTAACTCTGCCAATGGTTCGCCTTTTACCACATGCAATGCAGCTTGTACAAAGGTGTCTTTTGTAGAGAATGTGTATTTATTTGAGGTTTGGATGATGTCTACTTCGTAGATTTCCTCTGGAATTTCATCAAACATCAAGGAGAAAATACCATTATCAGCGCCTATAAAATAATGCCCTTTATGTTTGATCAAAACATGAGGATGTTCTAGAGAAGCTTCAGAGTTAACGCCCACAATATGGATGGTTCCATCTGGGAAATTATCCCAAGTATTTCGCAAAATATATGAAGCTTCGTTTAAATCGAAAGGTGCAATTTCATGTGATATATCAACAGTTTGAGCTTGTGGAATGTATTTTAAAATAGCCCCTTTTACCGATGCTAAATAATGATCTTTTATTCCCCAGTCAGTTGTTAATGTGATGATAGGCATGAGTCTTGAAATTTGATGTTTAAAGACCAAAGATATTAATAAATCGGATTGCTAAACTTTGAAAAATATTTTGTGATGAAGAATGTATTGTTGATAAAGGGGGGGCATGAAGCTAGAAGTCCGAAGCTAGAAGTGACTTCGTTCTTCGAACCTTTCCTTATTGTTGATGTCTATACAAATTTAATCACTAAGGCCGGATTCAAATTCTTGAAGGGTTTGTCCTGATTTTAATTTCCATTCTGTTAAACCATTTGCACTTCTTCCCATGATAATCATGGCTGCTGATGAGGAAGAGCTAAAAAGGTAGTCTTTGCTAAGAATGAGTTTATTATCAACTTCAATGATTACTTTTTCTTCAATTAGAGCATCTCTGAGTTTTTTCATTGTTTGAGGATACGATTTTGTTATTGGCTCAGCTACCTGAGAATTTTCAAAAGCTACGAATCCTTCAGAAGTTGATTTTCCTGTTCCATTCGCTCCTCTAGTAGCTGAAATATAAAACCAATCATCATTACTTGGTGAAGTTTGATTGGTTTCAGCTTGTCTTATTTGCTCAAATGTATTATATCCTAAGGTATTTATTAGCGTTAAGACATTAGCCAAGTATTCCTCCATTTCTGCTCGGTCAGATTCTGAAATGCTAGATTGTGTTGGTGTTTGAGAATTAATGATATCGTAGCGATTAGCTTTCGTTGCTATTTCGTGAAGTCGGTTTTCTAGATATTTGATATGTGCTTTATTCAAGTTGTCATCTTTACTGATAAAGACAATGGCATCATTCCAGAAATCTTTTTCTTTTAGGTGTTGAATGAGTCTTTTATAAATATCTTCAGCTTCACCAATATAAATCTGTCCTTTTTCTGATAGTTCTGTTCCTCTATTAAGAAGCATATAAACGCCAGTGGTCATTAACTCAGGTCTATCAGCACAAGTTTTGATTGATTTCCTCGGAATTTTATATGCTTTTCCAGTCCAATTGGATAATTCGCAAGCCAATCTTCCATTGGTATCTCCATCAATTAGGAAAAGTTTTATTGTTTTGCCAAATGTCATCTTTCTTATGTTAATGCATTATGATGCGATAAAGGTAATCATTTTAATTGCAATTTGAGGAGAAACAAATCGTGCTAAAGAAAGTGTTTTCAATAGAAAGAATGGAAGCAGCATGAAGTGGGAAGCATGAATCTTGAAGAAGTATGGACGCTTGTTTTTGGAGTTAATCTGTATTCTTGAGTTTAGGTATTTGTAAAAATTTGAATGAACCTGGAAGAACGAAGCATGAACTAACTTCGTGCTTCGAACTTCAAGCTTCAAGCTTTTTCCCTACTTCTCAACTTTAGACAGAAGAACAATCCCAGCTTCAGTATTAATCACAATTTCACCATTGACTACGGTATAATAATCATGGGTATAGCTGTCCATCAATAAATCACCATCCTTATAATAATCTCTTACATTCACTGAAAATTTTTCATTGGGGAGGTCTAGGCCAACGATGACTCTATCTTGTTTGCTGCCTTTTACATAGGAACGCATAAACACATAAGGTGTATTGTTTAGCATTTTATGTTCCCCAGCTCCAACTGCAGGATGGGCATGTCTGAATGTGCCTAGTTTCTGCCAATGCTCTAATAAATCTTTGTCATAACTATCATCCCATGTCATGATGCTTCTGAGGTTCACATCGCCTTCTGCTCCTTCGATAATGAGTGGACGGGCAATCTCGTCACCATAGTAAATTTGAGCTTGACCCGGGCAAAGTAATAGTTTTGTAGCTGATTCGTAAGTTCTTTTTCTTTCCTTGTCAAATGGCCAGCTGTCGTCATGAGAGCTCACGTAGTTCATAAAAGTGACTTCGCTCAAATCACCACCATTTAGAAAGGCAGCATAGCTAGAGAATAATTCTTCATAGCTTTTATTGGCATCGCCTTTAAAACCGAAGTTGATTTGGCTATGGAAACCATTGGCAAAATAGTCTACTTTTTTGTCTCCAAAGTCGAATATTCTACCATTGTTAGCGTTGTAATTATAAGTTTCAGCCAGCATAAAGAAATCATGGTTTTCTTGTATAGGTTCCGGGTTATTGGCTTTCCAATCTTCAAAAGCCAATTGAGCTTCTTTGGCTAAGTCGGCCCAAACATCGGCTTCGGTATGTTTAACGGTGTCTACTCTAAAGCCATCGATTCCGAATTTGCGTATATAATCGGTAATCCATTTGATGATATAATATCTTGGAGTTCTAGGGTAGCCGGTTCTAGCGAAGAATGCATCTAGCTCGTCCAGCTCTTTTTGCTTTCTACCTTGTTTCTCCCATTTTTTGAGGAGGGCTTCAGGAATTTCAACCTCCTCAGTTTGGTCAGTTCTCACATCTGGAAGATTCTTCACCAAAGTACAGAAGACAGTAGAGTTATAGTCTTTGTATTCGCATTGTGGTTCCGTTCTTACCCAATCAGCTGGCCAAACAGGGTCTTTCTCAGTCACAGGACCTGTATGGTTTATAATCACATCCATTAACACTCTTATGTTTTTGGTGTGAGCAGCTTCCATGAGTTCTGCTAAATCGGCTTCTGTTCCAAAGTTGGGCTCCATACTCGTCCAATCCTTAATCCAATAGCCATGAAAAGCATAGGTGTTTCCTTGTCCCTCATTTACACTACCATGGATTTGCTCGTTAACTGGCGAAAACCAAATGGCATCTACTCCAAGCTTATTAAAATACCCCTCCTCTATTTTTTGAGTGATTCCTTTGATGTCTCCACCTGTGAATTGACGTAGTTGCTTTGTATCGTCTTTTCTTGCAAAATTGCTGTCGTTGCTGGTGTCACCATTATTAAACCTATCGGTGAGCATAAAATATACTGTAGCATTATTCCAATCGAATGCTTGGGCTTTGGGCTTATCTTCTGGAGCAAAAACACCAGTCATTAGACTCACAAAAAGTAAGATATTTGTAATAAACATGTGTGTAAATTTATTGGTTATTTGACAAAAATAGGTGTTTTTTTTGGTTATAAATCATTAAAACATAGGTATTTTTAAGCAAACGTTTGCGGAAAATGAAGCTTACTTTTGTAAGAATGATAATATTTTACCGGTTTTTCTGGCTTAAAATATTTGTTGTTTTTTAAGGCTTTTATTGGGCTATCCTAAGTGAAAAGAGATTATCTTTGTTTTTGGTAATAAACACTATTTCCTTATCAATGAAAGATTTAAAAACTACCAACACCCTGCTGCTGTTTATAGTGATCCCTTTGGCGTTTTACTTGCTGAAGTTATTGTCTTTTATTTTTATTCCTCTTATATTTTCTATGTTTATTGCTTTGTTGTTTCTGCCGCTTATGCGTTGGTTGACAAGAAAGAAAGTGCCAAAGCCTATCGGTGTATTTTTGGTTATTGTTATTATTGTTGGTTTTTTAAAGCTTGGAGGCGAAATGGTTCAGTTAACCACTAATGAGATAATGGCCACACAAGAAAGCTTTATGGACAAAGCGGAGACTAAAATCGTTGAATTAATAGTTTTAGTGGAGTCTTTTTTTGGAATGGAGCGGGTACAAGGAGAAAATGTTTTAAAACATTATTTTAAGGATAATTCACTCATGAAGAATTTTGGTTCTACCTTTCAATTTCTTCGTTCAACAGTGACCATGACCTTGATGACCGTATTTTTTGTGGTGCTGTTATTATCTGAATCTTTTAATTTTGAGAAACTATTGAAATCTACCATTTTTAAGCACCGGCATACTTCCATTAAAACATTCATGAAGATAGAGAAAGACATACTCAAGTTTGTTATTGTGAAATTTGTGATCAGTTTGTTTACTGGGATTGGCTTTGGATTGGCGTGCCTGTTTTTTGATGTCAGCTTTCCTTTATTTTGGGGCTTGTTTGCCTTCCTCATTAATTTTGTGCAAATGGTAGGTTCTGTGATTGCAGTGGTACTTTTAAGTTTGTTTGCATTTGTTGAACTAGATCCAACTGGAACCCTCCTCTTTTTTATCATCGTGATTATAGGTGTTCAGGTATTAATGGGAGGAGTGTTAGAGCCCATTTTTATGGGAAAAACTTTTTCTTTAAATGTAATCACAGTTCTGGTAATGTTGATGCTATGGGGATATATATGGGGGATTCCGGGTTTAATCATGTCTATTCCTATTACTGTTTTTATTAAAATATTATTGGAGCAATTTCCAAAAACTAAGATGATTGCTGATTTAATGTCGGGGAGTGATACAGGGATTTCTTTTCGAAAGAGGGCATAAGGTTTTGTGATTTGTCTTTTGTAAAGCCTCTGAATCACCCAGATTTAAATATAAATAATTCCTAAGAATGTGAACGATTCGTGAATAAATATGCAATTTGAATTGGTGTAATGAATTTTTTATTTAGCTTTAAATTAGGTGAATAACCTAAATATCAGCATTGTTAAATAAATAACAATAAAAACAGTATATTTGAGGGTAGTATAATTAAACATTTTGTTTTGGATACAGATACGAAAATACTCCATCCACTTAATAAACCGAGAAGTACTGGTACAACTATGTGTTTACAAGGTTTAACAGGTAAGTTTTTACACTTTTTTTCAAACTTTTTTCTTTTTGTTTCTGAACAAAATACATGTCGATTGATGATAAAAGAATAAGTTTTTCGAGGCTGTAATAAGCTTTAGACGACTTCTTAACATATAAACACATTAAATAATCTGAGCTGTCTACTCGCATGGACAGCTCATAAATAATGAAGATATGAAATCATTTGACGACATTGTAAATTCTCTCCATGAGGATTTTAAACCACAATCACGTACTTTAATCGATCTTGGCGTTTTATTATCTAAAGCATATTCTGTTTTAGGGAATGAGAAGTTTAAGGAGTTTACAAGATTCCAAAAAAACAATTCTGTGCTGCATACTCAGAGTCAAATTATCAAAGGTTTAATTAATGAACTTGGCGAGGTTGATATTGTAAGCTCAACCAATTACATGGTAAAAAGTGAAGGGATAGAACGATTTATCAAAGATATTAAGACCCTAGAATTAGAAAGTGAAAAGCCATTAATAGAGGAGGCTTTTATGAAGACATTTAATTTTGGAGAATTAAAGGCTCAGCTTTTATATTTGGTTTATACTTCTCGTGAAGGTTTGATTCGTTTAAAGAAAAAGATGGTATTGAGTCGAATAGCAGAATTGGATAATAAAGAGGATCGGCTCGAGTACTTAGATTCACTGGTGGATAGTATGAAGAAAACCGATAATTTTTACGATGAAGTGCAATATACTTCTTTGATCAAATTTATTGATTGTGAGTTAACCAAGTGGCAGCGAGTGGTAGAGAATTCTAAAGATTTTAAAAGCTTTTCTTCCAGCCAAGAACTTCATGATTTTATGGTAGAATTAATCCGCAATAAATTAGAGCCAAAAATCCGCAAAGAAAAAGGTTTCCTAAAGTTTTGGCGCGATATAGATATGAAGGCTCAAACCAAGGAAAACGAATTCTATCCCTATATTAAGAGCATTTTAGAACCACTTTGTAATAATAGAAATATTAGTATTACTAGTGAAAATGTAGTCTCCAATGGACGTATAGATCTTACCTTTTCTAGTTCCTCTTTTAAAGTGTGTATGGAAATCAAAAAAGCACATCACAAGGATGCCATAGAGGCTATCAATACGCATTTTGCTGATTATATGGATTGTCAACGTACTGATCATGGGATTTTTCTTCTTTTATGGTATAAATGCGAATCGTATTTTGAAAAGCCGAAGAAATATCATGATCTTAATGAGATGATTTCAGATATTATCATAGAAAGTGACGATTATCAATATCAAATCTTGGGGATTGAATGTACCAAGCCAAATTGCTGTTTGCATAATCAATTGATTTACGAAAAGGATGATTTATACGAAACAGCATAGAGTAGGTTTTGGTATGGGTAGCAGCAACAACTCTGTTATAGTTTATAGAATATTATAAGAGGTTCTATTTCTTATCAGCTATATCGAAGGCCATTAAAGCTTGACCATGTCGAACATATAGTACCTTATCCTTGATAACAGGATGTCCCCAATGTGGGCCTTTGCCATGTGGAATCCTAAATGAACTTATGACTTCAAACTTCTCTGGGTTTGGTTCTAAAATTCCAATATGTCCACGTTTTTCTTCATAAATATATAGGAGGCCATCGGCGTAAATGATATTTCCTTTATTGTTCCATTTTTGAGAATAAGAGGCTTCTCCAGTTTCCCAGTTGATGCAGCACCAGTCACCATTGGCATTGTTTATCCAGTTGGATCCATAAATATATCCGTCAATGAGAACCACACCCCCAAAGTGCACATCAAGAATGGAGTCGGTCCACATCAAGTCTATTTTTCTAAAGTCATCTGAGAGTTGGAATTTAGCACCCACATGGTTATATCCACTGGTGATATATAGCTGATGGTCTTTGTAAACAGGATTATTGGTATTGATTCTACTGGCTCCAGCACTGTTCCATAAGGCGTAGGCATCTTCATCATCTATCCATGAGTAATTATGCTTGAATAGGATTTCACCATCATCAATATTTACTGCAAAAACATCATTAGAAAGGACATTAACGGCGATTTTCATCCCGTTTTCTTCAATTAGAATAGGAGAGGCGTAGGCTGCTGTATCTTGTAAGCTTTCAGTTTGCCATATGGTTTCTCCAGTGTTTTTATCCAAAGCCACCATATTGGTTTTCATACCTCCTACACTAACTAAGACTTTCTCGTCTACTACCAATAAGGACTCAGAATATCCCCATTGGCCTGTTCTGCCTTCAAACTTGTCAAAGACATTAATTCTCCAGATATTCTCTCCGCTAATGGCATCAAAACAAGCTACCCAACAATATCCACTTTGCACATAAAGTCTATCATCAATAAGCGTCGGAGTACTGCGACTGTCAGAGAAGGACTCTGTCCAAGCCTCACCAATGGGCTGTCTCCATTGTTCTTGCCCAACTTTATTAAGGGCTAAAACATAATCTAAGGTATCTACCAAACCTGTTACATAAATAAAATTTTCTCCAATTACTGGGGAAGAATATCCCGTGGGTAAAGAATCGTTATACCACAATAATGTTGGGCCTTCCTCTGGCCATGATTTTAAGAGATTAGCCTCCTCAAAGATTCCGTCTCTATGGGTGCTGCGCCATTGGGTGCTCACTTGAGCAGAAATAGAAAAGGCAAAGGATAAGAATAAAGAAAGGCAGATTAGTTTTCTCATGGTTTCATGGTTTTTTCGGATAAAATCATATTTTTTGCGAAGCTATATTATTTTTTGCAAAGAGTCAAGAGTTTGGAAGCATGGTGCACGAAGCATGGAGCGTGAAGCTGGGAGCACGAAGCGGGGTATTCTTTTTCTTAGCGGTCTTTGCGTCAAAAAAAAACTTTGCATTTTCTTTGGGTGAAATTTTATAGTTAAGAGGGTATGGATTTTCTGACATCTAACATCCGTCACCCCGCATCGGTCATCGAGCATCGAGCATCACGCCTCTATCTTCCCACTTTCAAACCTGTGAATAATGCTGGCAATGGTGGAGTCTCCTGTAACATTTACAGTGGTTCGGAGCATATCTAACGGACGGTCGACAGCAAAAATTAAAGCAATACCTTCACTGGGAACGCCAATGGCGGTAAGCACAATCACCAACATCACAATTCCAGCTCCCGGAACAGCGGCAGAGCCAATACTGGCCATGGTAGCTGTTAATACTATGGTTAATTGTTGACCAAAATCTAAGTCCATACCAAAGGCAGAAGCAATAAAAACAGCGGCTACAGCTTGGTATAAGCTGGTTCCATCCATATTGATGGTGGCACCAATGGGGAGGACAAAACTGCTCACTTGGTTAGAGATTTTTAAGTTTTTCTCGCAACATTCCATGGTCACTGGTAGCGTGGCAGCCGACGAGCTGGTGGAGAAGGCCAGAAGTTGCGCTGGAGCAATTCCTTTATAAAATTGAGAAAGTTTTACTTTGGTGAAAAACTTTACCAGAATGGGATAGAATCCGAAAATGAGAATGAGCAATCCTAAGACCACTGTCACAGCATATAGGCCAAGGGCTTTAAAGAGATCTATATCCCCTTTCATATCCACAATAATAGTTCCAAGAAGGGCAAAAACACCTATGGGTGCGAACTCCATAATGAGGTCTATCACTTTTAAAATCACCAGATTCATGCTGTTGAAAAAGTCTCTAACGGGTTTGGTTTTGTTTTCAGGCAGTATGACAATGGCAATGCCAATAAAAATGGAGAAAAAGATGATTTGTAGCATATTGCTATTATCGGCAGCAGCCCCAAAAATATTTGAAGGTACCAAATCCACCAAAAACTGCAAGGGAGATTCATCTTCTAAAACAGCAGCACTCTCTTGTTTGGCTTCCACTTGCGAGCTATACATTTGAGTGTATTTGGCTTGATCTTCTTGAGGGAAACTGGCTCCGGGATCGATAAGATTAACCAAAACCAAACCAATAGTAATAGCAACCACAGTAGTGAATATATAAAAGGTGATGGTTTTGAATCCCATACTACTGAGCTTGGATATATCTTTTAGGTTTCCAATTCCACTAATGAGTGAGAACAGGATGAGGGGCATGGCTATTAACTTCAAAAGGTTGATGAAGATGGTGCCAAATGGTTTTATATAGTCGCTAGTAAAATCTAACCAACCCGATTTGTTTGCCATCAAGCCATAGATGATTCCAATAGTCATCCCTATGAGGATTTTCCAATGTAATGCCAACTTCTTTTTCTTCGCCATAGCGCAAATTTAAATTTTTTCCATGATTTTTTGAAAATCAGGATGATTATAGTCTATGTTTTCCCCTTTTAATTCAATTAAATCATCGCCAGATTTTAGGAATTGTAAGAGACGATGACTGTTTTCTATATCTGTAAAACTAGACTCAGAGGCATGTATGAGGAGGGTTTTATTAGTAGATTTTCTCACAAACTCCCATAGGGGAATCTTAAATTGAGTGAGGTAGGAGTGGGGAAGCATCCAGAAGTATTTTCTGAGCATGAGCGCATTCCAAGAGTAATATGGGTTTTCGAGTATAACGAGTTCTGCAGGAAACTCACCTCCTATATAGGCTGCCATTCCGCTCCCAAAATCTCGTCCAGCAATAATTAAGCTACTGGAATCTGCCAAGCTATGAGCCATTTTATACCATTGCTGCGCATCTTTATACATATCCTCCTCCGATTGGTAATAAGAAGTGGATTTTCCATTCCCTCTATACTCCGGAATGAGGACATCAAACCCCATTTGATAGTAATAAATTGATTGAATATCAAAATTCTCCGATTGATAATCTCCATTTGGGAAATACAGAAGCAATCCTTTGGCTTTTTCTTGCTTGAACCATAAAGCATGTAAACTTACTTCTGGGTTAATATTGATTTCCATTTCCTGAAAATTGTTTTTAAAATCGTAAATATAGTTTTGTTCTAGTTGGTCATGATTAAAAAAGAAGGAATCTTCGTTTTGAAAAATATAACTAGTTGCAGCTATATAAAGCATTAAAACTGCAATGGCTCTGATGATAAATTTTCTACTCAATGTCGTGTTTTTTGCAAAGAAACAAAAAAAGAATGATGAAAATGAGTTCGACGCATTATATAGATAGGAGTCAATTACTTAGCTTTTTTACTCACTATTACAGTAGCAATGGGCTATTTATTGATAAAATCGATAATTTTTAGATTTTTTAGGAAATAAAAGCAGGATATCTATCTGTCAGTAATACAGTATGATAGTTCCTCTGTGCTCCAAAATAGGTTAAATAATTATTTATAATCATCAGCTTTGCCTAAAAAATTATTTGTGGTTTGAAAATAAAGTATACATTTGTGGTTCAATTTTAATATATTACAATGAAAAAAGGAACAGTAAAATTTTTTAATGGATCTAAAGGTTTTGGATTTATTATTGATGACGAGACAAAAAAAGAATTCTTTGTACACGCTACAGGATTAATCGACGAGATTCGTGAAAACGACGAAGTTGAGTTCGAACTTAAAGAAGGAAAAAAAGGACTTAATGCAGTGGATGTTAAAGTAATTTAAGATATATTGTAATTTCTTTTAAGTACCAAAGGGTCGTTTTTCTAGGAAAACGGCCTTTTTGCTTTTTAAGAGAAAAAAATAACAGGAACAACGAAGCTAGAAAATGGAAGAGTTTGAATATCTAAATATGGTTGAAGACTTTTGGGTTAATATTTGTTTGGTTAGAAAACACATATCTCTATATCATTCAGCTCAAATACTAATTTTTTTCTAGCTTTTAATCTTGAATAAGAAGACAGTGACAATAAGAATGAATATGGAGTTCTATAGCCCCAGATTTTAGATCTCTCAACCTCTGAGATTTTGTATCCTTTTAGCCTTTCTTCATAGTAGACTTTCTCACCACCAATCGAGTTTTCATAATTAAATGTTCTTCAGAAATATCAATTTTATCATCAATATTCGAGAGAACCATTTTTATACTTCTAATACCGATTTTTCTACCTGGTTGATGTATGGATGAAAGTGAAGGTGAACTCACCTGTGCAAGATCAGAATTGCTAAAGCCAAGAACTCCAACGTCCTCAGGGACTCTAATTCCCATTTTCTTTAATCCTCTAATGACTCCTAAAGCTACATTATCACTCACACAGAAAATGGCATCAGGTCTATTGTCCATTTCCATGAGTTGTTTTGCTAATTTTTCTCCTTCATTTTGGTTGAACTTTTTGCAAGTGAGTAGCCAGTTCTTATGAAATTCCATATGATGAGCTTTCAAAGTATCTAAGTAAGCATCAACCCTTACCGTAGCAATAGTAGAGGAGCTTAAGCCTCTTAAATGCGCAATCTTTTTATAACCTTGGTCTATTAAATGAACAATACCTTCTTTTGTTCCTATATCATCGTTGGACGAGATAAGTGGTGTTTTGAGTTTCTTGAAATGGATTAGACGGTCTATGATAACAAAGGGAATATCTGTTCTTATGAGTTTTTCGAGTTTGGCTTTTTGAGAGCCTAGCTTTCTACTGGGAAGTATTAATATGGCATCCACATCAAGTTCGTAAAACTCTTGAATTAATTCCATTTCCTTTTCAGGATTATAATTACTCTCCGCAATAATCATTTTATATCCAGCTTTGGTAGCTTGGCTTAACATACCGCTTAATATTTGAGCCAAGTAATAATGGGTGAGCCGAGGGAAAATAACTCCAAACCTATAAGACTTTTTAAATTTAAGAGAAAGCGCGGTGGTATTGGGTTTGTAGTTATAAAGTGCAGCTGCTTCCTTCACCCTATTCTTCATGTTGTCACTGATCTCAGGATGGTCATGTAAAGCCCTTGAAACAGTAGCTATTGTTGTATTTAGCGATTTTGCTAGGTCTTTCAGTGTTACGCGCTTCATGTGTAGTTTATTGATTATCTCAGAATTATACGCAAATTTAACAAATTTTAAATTAATTGTCAACCGTAAACGTTTACGTAAAATTTGCTTATTGTGTGGTGTTAATTTATATTATTTCTTTGTTAACAATTAGATCATCAAAACACAAAATATTATGAAGAAATTTACTTTTTTATTCATGTTTCTTAACCTAGTTTTTGCATTAAATATATATGCACAGACTACTGTTACAGGAACAGTGACAGATGAAGATGGATTATCTATTCCTTCAGTATCTGTAATTGTTAAAAACACATTGAACGGAACCATTTCTGATATGGATGGTAATTTTAGCCTGAACGTGGAGAAGTTCCCCGTTACTTTAGTGGCCAGTTTCGTTGGTTACGAATCTGTTGAAGTCGATGTCACTTCTACGGTGCCTGTTAAGGTTATTTTAGCAAGTGGAGTTGGGCTTGAGGAGGTCACCATTACAGGTTCAATGACTGTCCGT
Source organism: Lentimicrobium sp. L6 (assembly GCF_013166655.1). Taxonomy (NCBI): domain Bacteria; kingdom Pseudomonadati; phylum Bacteroidota; class Bacteroidia; order Bacteroidales; family Lentimicrobiaceae; genus Lentimicrobium; species Lentimicrobium sp. L6. Next base: position 63,938 of record NZ_JABKCA010000011.1, on the reverse strand, counting down.
ACAGAAAATGAAGCAGCCATGTCTATGACATCCATGAAAGCAAAAGAAATTCAAATGAAGGCAGCCAGCGGACAAGCTGACATCCTTCGTTCGATTCCTGGAATTACCGCTGAAGGTGGAGGAGGTGAAGTAGCAACTAATGTATTTGTTCGTGGATTACCTTCTGGTGGACAATATGTATTTAATCCATTACAGTATGATGGAATGCCTACAATTAGTACTTTCGGATTGAACTCATCTGCACATGATGTTTATGTAAGAAACGATTTTGGTATTCGTATGTTAGACTTCCCTCGTGGTGGTGCTGCTATTCTTTATGGCGCAGGTTCTGTTGCTGGTTTAATCAACTATATTTCTAAAACAGGAACAGAAACTCCTGAAAACATTATTCAATTTGAAGCTGCCGATCAAGGTCGCATGAAAGCTGATTTCTATAGTGGTGGAAAATTAGGTGGTGAAGGTTCTAAAACTTATTACGCTCTTAGTGGATTCTATCGTTATGATGAAGGTCCTATCAAAACGGGTCTTCCAACACAAGGTTTTCAATTAAGAGGTAATGTTAAACAATTATTCGACCATGGTTCTTTAGTTTTATCTGGTCAATATATTGATGATAGAGTACAATTTTTCTTGCCCCTTCCATTAGATGGAGATAGTAGAGAATTTGCTACAGGTAACGATGGTGAAGAAGTGAATACTATCCAAACGGTGCATGCCAGCAATATTTCTTATCAAACTCCTAATGGAGTTTATCATACTCCAATAAAAGATGGTGTTTCTACCAAAGGTGGTTATTTTATGGCCGATTATAAACAAGAATTTTCTAGCGGTTTACGTTTAAACACTAAACTTCGTTATGCTCGCTATCAGCACCAGTTTAACCTATTCTTAGCGGGTTCTGGAAATCCTCAATCTTTAACTGATTTTGTAACAGCTATAGACCCTGAAGCTACAAATATTGTAGGAACAAATACAGGCACTACTAGAACAATGCCTAATTCTGACAAAGTTTTAGTGAATACTTTATTAGATCGTAATCGTCCGATGACTGATTTAGCTGGTGAAATGAACTTGACTCAAAAATGGGTTACTGGTGAATTAGAACACCACGTTACTTTAGGAGGTTTCTTCTCTCGCAGTGAAGCGGAAGACCAAAATATTCAATCAAGATATGTAAGTGAATTTAATTCTATTCCACAGTTGGTGGACATTACTTATACCTCAGGTGGAAACGATATGGTATTGAGCCAGAATGGTGTTTTTAATCCAGGTGCGGCATATGCTAATAACTTCATTACTGCCAATAAAATGGCCGGTTATTTAACGGACGAAATGCAAATTGGTCGTTGGAGAATTGACGTAGGTTTACGTGTAGAGAAAATTAGTGCTGATGTAACTAGAGAAGGTAATACAACTTACCAAATGAGCGAAGATGAGTCTCTTTCCTCTGAATTGCAGACTGTAAGTTGGGGAAATAATGCCTATTTAACTGGTAATGGTCAAGATACAGACTGGGCTGGCGTTTTAGCAGCTAACTATCAGTTAAATGAAAATGTAAATCTTTATGGTAACTTAACTAAGGGTTATTTCTTCCCTCAACCTCGTGGAATTCAGGTTTCATCTGACGGAACTGTCGGTTCTTACGAAACAGAGAAGATTTATCAAGGTGAAATTGGTGCTAAATATGCCAATAAGAAAATAAAAGCTACCATCGCTGGTTATTATGTTGATTTAAATGACAGAAGAGATGTGAGATTAATTGATGATCCAAATAACCCTGGAACAATTATAGAAGATGTAAGCACTAAGAGTACACGTAGTATAGGTGTTGAAGCTACTTGGGATTATGAATTCGTGAAGTATTTACACTTCAGTGGTAGTTTAACTTATCAAAACCACGAGTATGACGAGCATAAATCTACTCCAGAGTATGTTGGAAATAAATTAGCAAGACAACCTAACTTCTTATCAAATCTAGCTTTAGATTATTTTGGTGAAAAATTTGATGCTGGAGTTTCCATGAGCCACACAGGTAAAAAATTCACAGATGATAGTAATAATGTAGAATTAGATGCCATTAATATATTCAGACTTGACGCTGGTTACACCATGCGTTTAGGTGATAACGGAGAAACTTTGCGCCTTGGTGCAGCTGTATTTAACCTAACAGATTCTAAAGGACTTACAGAAGGTAATCCACGTGATTTATCACAATCAAATAGTGGTGTTTATTTTGTTGGTCGTCCAATATTGCCAAGAAGATTGTTCATTAGAGCAACATTTACATTCTAAGTTTATGATTTGTTTGAGCCGGAGGATTGTTCACCTCCGGTTCTTTTTTTAACTTTCAGAACATTATAAATCACAAAAACTACAGCAGATGAATTGGCTAGACTATGTTATCATACTAGTGTATTTTGCAGGATTCCTAGGAATGGGTTATTTCTTTAAGGAGAATAAAAACTCCACTGATTATTTTTTAGGAGGGAAAAGCTTGGGCTGGTTGCCTTTGAGCTTGTCAACTATGGCTACTCAATTGTCTGCCATTAGCTTTGTTTCTGCACCCGCCTTTGTGGCTTTAAAAGCTGGAGGAGGAATGAAATGGTTAACCTTTGAGTTTTCCGTTCCATTGGCCATGTTCTTTTTAATGGTCGTACTTGTTCCGCCTTTGTTCCGTTCTGGTGTAGTGAGTATTTATGAGTTTGTGGAGCGTAGATTTGATGCTTCAACTCGAATGATTTTAAGTGTAGTTTTTCAGATATCTAGAGCTTTAAGTACTGGAGTTATGGTCTATACCATTGCCATCATACTACAAGCAGTATTGGATATCGATTTCATTTATACCATTCCGCTCATTAGTATTGTTACCATTATTTATTCATGGCAAGGGGGTATGAAAGCTGTGGTTTGGGGCGACGCCATCCAAATGGTGATTCTTTTCGGAGGACTAGTCATTGCCTTAGTTTATGGTTACTTCCTAATGGCAGATAGTGGTGGATCTTTATCAAGTGTAGATCCTGAAAGGTTACAAGTTATCAATAATAACTTCGGTTTTGGAGATGGTGAATATGGTATTTGGCCCATGATTATTGGAGGATTCTTTCTCTATGCCTCTTATTATGGTACCGACCAAACTCAAGCCCAAAGACTTTTATCTGCTAAAGATGAAAAAACAATTCGTCAGCTATTATTTGCAAATGGAGTACTAAGATTCCCAGTGGTTTTAATTTATTGTAGTTTAGGATTGGTACTTGGCGGTTTTATTTTAGTGGCACCAGAATTTGTGGATCAATTAGCTGTAGTTACACAAAGATATTTCCCAGCAGAGTATGCGTCTTCTGGAATTAAACCTGACTTAATGGTTCCTGTTTTTATCGTTAATTATTTACCTCATGGTTTAATAGGTATTTTAATGGTGGGGATTTTATCAGCAGCCATGTCTTCTTTAAGTTCTACCGTAAACTCTTTATCAGCAGTTACCGTGGAAGATTTCTTTAACAGAGGGAAAAAGAAACTTTCTGGAGTGAAATATATGATGGTTTCAAAAGGTGCTGTAGTCTTCTGGGGAGCGGTTTGTATTGCCAGTGCTTTTTTATTAGGAGGAAGTGAGAGCTCAGTAATTGAAATTATAAATGCTATTGGTTCTGTATTTTATGGACCTGTTTTAGCCACCTTCTTATTGGCTATTTATTCCAAGAAAGTGAATAAGTATGGAATGAATGCAGGTATTATTCTTTCCGTACTGATTAATCTGGTTTTTTCTAAAACCATGCAGCAAATTTTCGGTTTCGATCCAGGAATCGATATCTTTTGGATTTGGTTGAATTTTACCGGATTTGCTATGTGTGTGATTATAGCTTATGTAGTAAGTTATATCAGGAAAGACCCCAATAACAAAACCTCACAAGTTAATTATAAAATTAGAAAAGAAGATTTTTTCTCCAAAGAAGGAATCATGCTTATCGTATTCTTTATGGTGATTTTCGTCTTTAGTTTATTCGTACCGCAAATATTTGGATAATAATTATTAGAGCTCATGAAAATAGCCTTATGTCATTTTAGAGTCGGTGAAACCGATGGTGTTTCCTTGGAGATGGACAAGTGGAAAAAAGCACTTGAACAGCTTGGGCATGAAGTCATTTTTATTGCCGGAAGCGATAAAAGGGGAGAGGCAGAGATTATTCCTGAGCTGCATTATCAATATGCTATTAATAACAAAATAGTGCAGCAAGCTTATGGCCAAACAGAGTATCCTTGGTCAGAAGAAAAACTTAGGGGCAGAATACTCATGGTGGCTGAACTCATTGAACAAGCTTTGCTAGAAATTATTCGATGCCGTGCCATAGATGTGTTGATACCTAATAATATTCTTTCCTTGGGTTGGGGATTGCCTGCGGGAATTGGTTTTGTCAATGCCATAAAGAAGTCTAAAGTGAAAGCCATATGTCATCACCACGATTTTTACTGGGAGAGAGATTTATATGCCCATCCTAATCATAAAATGATTGAAGACATGCTGAAGGATTATTTTCCTCCTGTGCATCCACGCATTGAGCATGTTTGTATCAATAGCATTGCGCAAGGCGAGTTAAAATCTAGACATGGAGTAGAAGCCGATGTAGTTCCCAATGTTTTCGATTTTGATCATGACTTGATGAAGGTGGATGATTATAACCGAGAGATGAGGAGGGAATTTGGAATTCAGAATTCCGATATTGTTTTGCTTCAAGCCACACGAGTGGTGGAGCGAAAAGCCATTGAAATAGCCATAGATTATGCAGCAGCTCTGGAGAAAAAACGAGACCTACTCGTCAACCAGAAAGGCTATAATGGGGAATCATTTACGGAGAAAAGTCATATATACTTAGTCCTAGCTGGTCAGTCAGAATCCCCAGAATATTTAAAGAAATTGAAGCTTTATGCTTTGGAAAAAGGCGTCAAGATAAAAGACATCAGTTCAAATGTTGAACCCGAGAGAAGTGAAAATACTGAGGAGAAGAAATTCTCCTTATGGGATGTTTATACCATGGCCGATTTGGTGACTTATCCAAGTATTTTGGAGGGTTGGGGAAACCAGTTTTTAGAAGCTTTGGTGGCCAAATTGCCTGTGGCTGTTTATAAATATCCCGTTTATCAATCAGATATCGAAAAGTATCAGTTCAATGTGCTTTCATTTGGGCATCAACATCAATCCGATAATAATTGGGTGCGTGTTGATGAAGAGAAAATAGAAAAAGCCGCAGATGAATCTATTAAATACCTTTTGGATGCTGATTATAGAACAAAACAAGTAGAAGAAAATTATAATACAGCAAAACGCGAACTGTCCATCGATGGTTTACAAAAGATGCTAGCAAAAATATTTTGAGGATGGATATCATAAAGCAACATATCGAATTTTTATATCCGGAGCAATTAAATGAAACACTGTCGGCTATAGCAAAGTTAGTTGAGGAGTATAGTGACTTAATTGAAAAGAAGGACTTTCTACTGAGTAAGGAAGATGTGATTTTGATTGCCTATGCCGACAGTTTTATTCAGGGTGATGAGCCCAATTTGACAAGTCTCAAGAAGGTATGTTCTACACATTTAAAATCCATGATCAATACCATCCATATTCTTCCTTTTTATCCATTTACTTCCGATGATGGTTTTTCGGTGGTAGATTATAAAGAGGTCAATCCCGAATTTGGTACTTGGAAGGAAGTTTTGGAGCTCAATCAAGAATTTCAGTTGATGTTTGATGCGGTGATTAACCACATTTCTAAATCATCTGATTGGTTCCAAGGATTTTTAAGCGGAGATAAAAACTATGACCAGTTTTTTATTGAAGCCAATCCCAAGCATCCTGATTTACATCGAGTGACTCGTCCACGAACTTTACCACTCTTACATCCTTTTTTAAAACAAGGGCAAGAAAAATATATTTGGACTACTTTTTCTGAAGATCAGATAGATTTAAATTATGAGAATCCTCAGGTTTTTTTGAGAGTCTTGGAAGTGTTGTTGTTTTATATTTCAAAGGGAGCAAAATTTATTCGTCTAGATGCCATTGCTTTTATGTGGAAAAAGCTTGGGACTACCTGTATACATTTAGATGAAACCCATGAAATCATTATTGCTTACCGCAAGATTATTGAACAAATAGCACCACAAGTAGTTTTAATCACAGAAACCAATGTTCCTCATCCCGAGAATATCTCCTATTTTGGAGATGGCTTGAATGAAGCACACATGATTTATAATTTCAGTTTGCCTCCATTATTGGCATATAGCCTACATGCAAGGGAAGTTGACACCTTAAGCAATTGGGCACAGTCTTTAAAATTGCCTTCTGATAAAACTTGCTTCTTCAACTTTACGGCTAGCCACGATGGTATTGGAGTTCGTCCTTTGCAAGGGATAGTTAGTGATGAGCAAATTTCCATGTTGGCCAATAAAGCAGAATGTCATGGTGGTTTTGTTTCCTATAAATCCAATCCCGATGGCAGTAAAACACCCTATGAGCTCAATTGTAATTATATGGATTTGCTCAGTTCACCAGAAGAAAGTATAGCCTATCGTGCCAAACGATTTATGCTCACTCAAGCAGTGATGTTGAGTTTTAATGGCGTGCCTGGTGTCTACTATCATTCTGTTTTTGGTTCGGAGAATGATGTGGAGGTAGTGAAGGCTTCGGGCATAAATAGAAGAATCAACAGAGCTAAAATTCAAGTTGATGATTTGAATAGGGAGCTTGAAGATAAGTCAAGTCTAAGATATAGAGTCTATTCAGAATATAAGAAATTACTGGAATTGCGTCAACAAGAAGATGCATTCCATCCTTTTAGTCAAGCTCTTTTTTCCAATGAAGATGCTTTGTTTATTATCGAAAGGAAAAGCGAATCGGAAAGTGTTTATTGTCTATTTAATTTTTCCGATAAAGCCATTAATATAGAATCCCATATTAGCAATAAAGTCAATATAACATATTGGAAACCTGTAGAAACACAACTGAAGCCTTATGCTTATTTGTGGTTGAAATCAGTCTAAATTCAAGAATAAAAACAAGAGAAGATGAAAAAGAAAACTGCTCATATTATATCTCATACCCATTGGGATCGCGAATGGTATCTCAATAGTAAATATACCAACGAATGGTTGATTCCATTTTTTAATAATCTATTTAGGATGTTTGAGAAAGAGCCAGATTATATCTTTGTGCTCGATGGTCAAATGGCTATGGTAGAAGATTATTTTGAGGAGTTGGACAAGCATAAGTATAATGTAAACGAGTACAAGCGTCAGATTAGAAAATATGTGAAGCAGAATCGTTTATTCATAGGTCCTTATTATTTACAACCCGATTGGCAACTGCTCAGCGAGGAGTCTTTGGTAAGAAATTTCACCTATGGAATTCAAGCGGCTAAAGAATTAGGTGGCGCCATGAATGTGGGTTGGATGCTTGATAATTTCGGTCAGATTTCACAAACTACCCAGCTTCATAATCAGTTTAACTTGGAAGGCTTATTTGTTTGGCGTGGTGTAGAAATGGAGCCAACTGATGTACAATCAGAGTTTATGTGGAAATCACCCGATGGAACAGTGCTTCCATCCATGTATTTATTAGATAGTTATAGAAATGTGATGCGATTAGCAGAGCATAATGACATTATGAAAGATCGAGTTTACGATGAAGTAAACAAGCTCAGCCCTTTTGCCACCACCAATCAAATTTTATTGATGAATGGTTACGATCAGGAGATGATTCCTGATGATATCCAGCCCTATATCAGTAATGGGAAAATGGATACCGAGGAGTTTGAAATCATCCAATCGAATCCGGTGAAATATATCCGTGATGTGATGGAGGAGAAACCCGATTTGAAAACCTTAGAAGGCGCTTTATATAGTGGAAGGTTTATTTCTGTTTTTCCAGGCGTGATGTCGGCACGTATGTATTTAAAACTGCAAAACGATGAACAGCAAAAGGCACTCGAAAAACGCGTAGAACCTTTGTCAACTTTAGTATGGGCATTGGGAGGCGAATATGAACAAACCCAGATAAAAGAGGCTTGGAAAACCCTCCTCAAAAATCATCCTCACGATAGCATTTGTGGGGTGAGTATCGATGATGTTCATACCGATATGGAAAACCGAACCAGAGTGGTTCATATGCTTACTCAATCCTTAACAGAACAAAAACTGAAAGAGCTTTGTAGCCTTATCGATACTTCTAATTCTGCTACTGAGGATGTGAAAATTGTCTTCAATACCAGTATGCAAGAGCGCTCCGAGAATGTGGATTTCGAAGATGCTTCTTATTATGTGAAAGATATTCCAGCTATGGGATATAAACTAATAGAGGAGTCTGATGAAAACGAAGATAAGCTTATAGTTGGGGGTTTAGATATTAGTAATAAACATATTAAAGTATGTTTCAACAGTAATGGTAGTTTTACCATTCTTCACAAGAGTAGTGGGAAGTTATTTGAGAATTTAGGTATCATAGAAGATAGAGCGGATACTGGTGATGAGTATAATTATTCTTATCCCGATGTAGATAAAATTATTACTTCGGAACATGTAGAAGCACAAATAGAAATTGTAGAGCAAAGCGATTCAAAAGTTATCATTCGTACTCAATATGATTTGGAGCTACCAGAGTCTGATGCTGAAAACCATACTTGCAGAAGCGAAAAATTGAGGAAGCTTCCTTTGATAAATTATTATACCATTGAGTCGGATTCAGGAATTGTAAAATGTAAAACTCACCTGAGAAATACCGTAAAGGACCACCTGATGCGTGTGATTTTCCCAAGTGGTGTTGATACGGATATCGCTTATGCTGGAAGCCCATTCGATGTGGTGAAGCGTCCCATTCATATTGAAGATTATGATGAGTCTTCTATTCCTGAGGATGTAAAAAAAGTGATTATTGGAGCTAGAGAAGCCAAACCCAATACTATTTTCTTGAATCGTGAATTTGTAGATTTAAATGATGGTGTGGATGGTTTGTCGGTTTTTTCAAAAGGATTGCCAGAATATCAGGTGATAAACGATGACCAAATTGCGCTTACTTTATTCCGCTCAGTAGGATGGATAGCCAAAGAAATCAATTCTAGAATTGGCGATGCAGGGCCAGAGATTTTTACTCCAGATGCCCAGTGTCTGCGTGAAATGCAATTTGAATATGCCGTTTATCCCCACGAAGGAAATATAGAGAAAGCTGAAGTTTGTCAAAAATCGAATATTTATAATTCCGATCTCATTAGCTGTACAACCGATAAACATCAAGGTGAGATAAAAACAAATAAGTCCTACTTTTCGGCTAGTGATTCATTAAATACCATGAAAGTTACGGCTATAAAGAGAAGCGAGGATGGTAAATCCATCATTATTAGAGGATATAATTCAGCAGAGCAAAGTACAAAAGTATCGGTGAATAGTGCTTTCAAGATAAACAAAGCCAGTCTAAGCAATCTTTTAGAAGAAGCACAAGAAGAATTGAAGCTGGACAAGTCAGCGGTATCCTTTGACTTGGCCTCTAAAAAGATTTTCAGCTTGAGATTGGATATTGATCGAGAAGACTTAGAAATGAGTAAAGATTGTGAGCTCATTGTTGACCAAAATAAAAACAGAGAATCTTTCGAAGATTATGAATATGCCGCTTATGTAACAGAGGAAGATATTCAATCGGAAATAGAAAGAGCGGACGCATTGAAAGATAGAGCCCATCATCCCATGTGGCGTAGAACAGCATTGGAAGCGCAATTATCGGCTATTCTAGCTCGCAATAGGTTTAATGAAGTGAAGACTACTGAATTGGGTTATGGACTAAACGAAGCTAGAGTTCAACGTAGAGTTTACGATTATATTAAGCAGTTTAAAAACCCCGATGCAGAATAAATTTGAAACATTTTTTTTTCATGAACTGGTTTCGTAAACAGGATTGGTTCAATAATTGATTTGATTAATAACACCCCCATGGCACCGTGAAGTATTTTTACGGTGCCGTTTTAAAGAATTGACAAATGTATAAAATCATAATCGCACCCGATAAGTTTAAAGGCGCTCTCAGTGGATTACAGTTTTGTGATATTGTGGAGGAGGCCCTTAAAAAACATTTGGACTCCGTAGAAATAAAGAAGCTTCCTTTAGCCGATGGTGGCGACGGAACGGTGGAGGTATTGGAGTATTATATGGGAGGTGAACGAGTGGAAGTAGAAGTACATGATCCGCTAGCAAGAATGATTAAAGCATCCTATTTATATTCACCAAAAAAGAGAATGGCTTTCATAGAAATGGCTGATGCTTCAGGTATTCGTCTATTAAAAAATGAAGAACTGAACCCATTAAAAACCTCAACTTTTGGAACGGGTGAACTCATTAAGCATGCCATTGAAAAAGGTGCCCTGCATATCATTTTAGGAATTGGAGGAAGTGCTACTAATGATGCAGGTATGGGGATGGCCCGTGCCCTAGGCTATCGATTTTATGATTTGAATCATGAAGAATTATTGGGGAAAGGAGAAGATTTAAACCGATTGATGCATATTGATACCACATCTGTTTTTTCCGAACTCAAAGACATTAAATTCCATGTAGCTTGTGATGTGGATAATCCATTATTTGGTGAAAATGGTGCAGCTCATATTTACGCTCCTCAAAAAGGAGCCCATGCACCAATGGTAGCCACCTTAGATGGAGGATTGCAAAATTTCAGTAACATTATTAATAATCAGTTCAACTTTGATTTACAGAATATTGCAGGTTCTGGAGCGGCGGGAGGCCTTGGAGCTGGAACAGTTTTGTTTTTAGATGCTGAATTAAAATCAGGCATAGCTTTAATTAAAGAAATAGCCCATTTCGATGAGCAGATTAAAGGAGCCGATTGGATGATATCGGGCGAGGGGAGGCTCGATGAGCAAACCTTCTCTGGAAAAGTCATCAAAGGAGTGATGGACTCAAAGACCAATCAAAAATTAGCTGTTTTCTGTGGTTTCAGTGAGCTCGATGAGCAAGACTTAGCGAAATATGGAGTAGATTATTTGGCTGAAGTAAAGGCTTATGCTAAAAATATCGACGATTCCATTAAAAACTCATCCAACTATCTCGCACGGGTCGCTGAAGAATTTGCTCTGAAACTAAAGGCTTAGTAGCCCATATTGTGTCTTTGGGGCTTCGTGGCAATAAAACCTTTTTTTCAAGCAGATGATGTAAAAAGCTTTCGAGCGAGTTCTATTTCAAAAGGGCTTTGGTTTTGTATCTGGGGATATTTAGAGCAAATACTCAAAAAAGCATCACCATTCCATTCTTGAGAATGAAAAAACCAATCCGATCCATATTTGCTTTTGGACAAATAGTAACCTTCCTCATTTTTAGCAAATGAAAATGAACTTAATGACATGGTTAAGCCATCACCAATGGCTTTCATATAGCTTTCTTTTAAGGTCCAAAGTTGATAGAAATATTTGATTTGTTCTTCTTCGGTACCGGCCGCATTCATGTCTATAATTTCTGAAGGAGTGAAGAATCGTTCTGCAATATTCCTTCGATCTTTTTTTATCAATTCCACATCAATGCCAACAGGTTTGTCACTAAAGGCCACCACCACATAATTCCCACTATGACTGATATTGAAATATTCTCCATCTACATTTTTTAGCAGGGGCTTTTGATGCTCGGTATACTCAAAGTCAATTTCCTTTGGATTTTGGTTAAGCTTTTGACTGTAGAACTTTCTCACCATTAAATCACCCATCAAACTCCTTTGTTTGTCAGCAGGAAATCTAAAGGTATCTACTTTTTGCTGAACAGAAATAGGTAGTTGGGAGCATATTTCTGGGTAGAATCTATTAAATTCACCCTCCTCTAATAGTTGAAATGTGTATAAGCTAAGCATGAGGCAAATGTAGGGAAGAAATGCCAATAATCTATCTGGCTACGCAGCTATACAGATGTATGAATGAAGATTTCAAATATTGTGGCTTTGTAGAGATTTTTTTTCCTTTTCTTAGCTGGCCTTTGCGGGTTTTCCTTTGCGTTTTCTTTGCGTGGAATAAATGAATATTTAATATTTGATTCACAACTAAAAATCATTATAAATTACTTTCTAAGTGCTAAGGCAACCATTAATGATGTAATTTGGTCTGCTATTAAAAACATCATAATTAACAAACATGAATAAAAAATACCTATTGATATTTGTGGCCTTTCTTTGGTCAGGAATGAGTCTTTTCGCGCAACAACTATCTTCAGAAGAATTGAAAAAAGGAAGATGGTTATCACAAGAAGAATATGACAATAGAAGCAATGTTGGTAAATTCTTTCAACCTAGCGAGGCTCCTGAAGGCCCTATAAATCCAGTTGCTGAGTTTGAGCCCATGGAAGCGGTTCTAATTGCTTATCCATTTGGTATTCCAATGGAATTAATAGTAGAAATGTCGAATGTGGTTAAGGTAACCACTTTAGTACATTCTACTAGCCAACAAAACTCAGTTACTACTCAGTATGAAAATGCTGGTGTAAATATGGATAATGTTGATTTTATGGTGGAGCCTCATAATACTTATTGGACACGTGATTACGGTCCATGGTTTATTCGTGAAGAAGATCAGGTTTCTATCGTTAACTTTACCTATAACAGACCTCGTCCAGATGATGATATTATTCCTGCTAAAATAGCCGATATATATGGTGCTGCAGTTTATAATATGCCTGTTGTTCACACAGGTGGAAACTATATGTGTGATGGCTTTGGCATTGCGGCTCAAACAGAATTAGTTTATGAAGAAAACTCCATTTCAGATGCACAAGTAGATGCTTATATGGAAGAATATTTAGGGGTGACAGATAATTTTGTGGTAACTGATCCATTAGATGATTATATCATGCATATCGATTGTTGGGGAAAATTCCTCGATGTAGATAAGGTATTGGTTTCTCAAGTTCCAGAAAGTGATTATCGTTATGAGGATTATGAAGCTGCTGCCAATTACTTTGCCACAAGAAACTGTGCTTATGGCTATCCATTTGAGGTGATTAGAGTTTATGCTCCAGGAAATTATCCTTACACACCTTATACTAATTCACTCATTTTAAACAATACAGTATTTTTGCCGATTACAGGAAGCACTCACGATGCTACTGCTATTGCAACTTACGAGGAAGCCATGCCGGGTTATAATATTGTTACCGTAATGGCAGGAAGCGATGGTTGGTTAAACTCTGATGCTCTGCACTGTAGAACCCATGAGATTGCTGATTTCGGCATGTTGAAAATCACTCATATTCCAGCATTCCATGGCGAAGTAGAAGTACAAAGCGCTTATACCATTGAAGCTAAAATTCATCCTTATAGCAACGAAAGTCTTTATGCAGATTCTCTTTTGGTTTATTATCAAATCAATGGGGGAGCTTTCCAATTTATGACCATGACGGATAATGGAGAAGAGATGTTCTCTGCTGATATTATCGCTAGTGAAGGTGACGAAGTGGCCTACTATATTCATGCAGCCGATGAAAGTGGAAGAAGCGAAAATATGCCTTATATTGGTGCTCCAGATCCATTTGTATTTACTGTAAGTGGTGAAGCTGTTTCTGAAAATATTACATTCACTCCTGATACTTTATTTGTTCATGAAACTGAAGAGCACGTTATCATTATAAACAATACTGGTGATGGCCCTGCTGCAATAACTAATATAGTCAGAGGAGAAACTGGTTCTCCATTATGGTGGATTAATCATACTGTTCCTGAAATCACTTCTTATCCTTATGAGTTATTACCATCAGAGTCTATTGAAGTATATTTGGATGTGGCAGTAGGCAAAGCCATTTTTTATGATAGCCTTATTGTCACAACGGAAGCTAATAATTATCATAGTATTGTAGCTTCAGATGGAGTAGGTGTTAATGATGAGTTCGATTCTAAAGAATATTTTGTTATTGCTCCAAACCCAATCAATAATCATGGAACCATCAGTTTAGTTTTGGAAGAGCCTGCTGCTGTTCAGCTTGAGATTTTCCATATCAATGGGCAGTTGATACAGCGATTAGAAGACAGTAGATTATCTAGCGGAAGCTATCAGTATAATTGGGATGGTAGAAATTCTCAAGGCTCCGAAATGGAGAATGGAGTTTATTTAGTAAGACTTCAAAAGAATGGTGAAGTAACTATCCAAAAATGGATTAAAATGTAAGTTGTATTTGCAAGAAATAGCCAATCTCATCGTTTTTATTGTTTTAAATTCAGTCATCCCGATGATTTCTATCGGGACTCCTAAATTTCAAGACTGCAAAAACCTCGACCTTGACATCTTTTGCTAAATACTTCTAAATAATAAGATCATTAAAACAAGAGTATATATATTCTGCGCCCGGATGTTTCATTCGGGCGTTTTTTTATGCCCTTATGTAAAGGATGATGGTCTCGATTATTAGAGAATAGTATTCCAAGCTTGTCACTGAGAAATCAAATTCAATATTCTTATCATTGACATATTGAAAAGTTCTGCAAAATATTTTCTTCAGGCTGATCTGTAATTAGGGGTCATTTTTCAGGCTATTCTGTCTTGCTGACCATTTGGAACACTTCGATAAGTTCAGTAACCTATGTAAAGTGATTAATAGTTGTCTTTTTCTGTAAGAATCCAATTTGAAGGATATTTTATTACATAAATATAAGCTTTTACCTCCAAGTACTTTGAACATTTCTTTACTAAATCACACTCTAATTTCTCCAAAAGACCTCCTCAGAAATTTCTCCTTGGAATATTTTCCCTTTTTCTTTAACTTTGAGATAGAAAGGAAAAAATATATGAAATATTCAAATTTGGGCTCAAAAGCTACTCGTTTTGGTTTTGGGGAGGGATTAAAATCTATTGCTGAAAAAGAAGAAAATATTATTGGATTAGGGAGCGATATCACCTCTTCGGTTTGCATGAACTTTTTCGCTGATGCTTTTCCAGAACGATTTTATTCTTTAGGGATTGCTGAGCAAAATGCCATTGGTGTTGCTGCGGGTTTGGCCTTAAGTGGAAAGCTCCCTGTTTTTGCTACTTATGCCGTTTTTGCTGCATTACGTACAACCGACCAAATTAGAATCTCCTTGTGTTATAATAATGTGCATGCTATTATTGGCGGGGCTCATGCTGGTATTTCTGTTGGCCCCGACGGAGCAACTCATCAAGCATTGGAAGATTTGGCTATTATGAGAGTATTACCAAATATGACGGTGCTTTCCCCATGCGACGCCAATCAAGCACATTTGGCGGTGTCTGCAGCCGTTGAACAAGCCAATGGACCAGTATATATTCGTTATGGTAGAGAAGCCGTTCCTAATTTTACTTCTTTTGATTTACCTTTTGAAATTGGGAAAGCTCAAACCCTAGTAGATGGAGATGATATTACTATTATTGCAACTGGACATATGGTATGGGAAGCATTAGTAGCAGTCAAAAAACTAAAGGAGGAGGGTGTAAATGCTAGAGTTATCAATATGCATACCATTAAGCCTCTCGATGAAGAAACCATCATTAAAGCAGCACGAGAAACTGGAGCTATTCTTACGGTGGAAGAACACCAAATACATGGTGGTTTAGGCTCTGCTGTGGCTGAGGTGGTGAGTCAAAACCATCCCGTTAAGATGAAGATCATGGGAATGCCAGACTGTTTTGGTGAATCAGGACAACCAGAAGAATTGTTGGACAAGTATTGGCTCACATCAAAATATATTATTGGACAAGCCATTCAACTTTTTCGCTTGAAGTAGTGGTGGGTGCTGGGTGCTAGTTTCTGGGTATTGTTTTCAATGTCAATTTCTACAAAATACCAGGGACGCTATCCCGTAAAGGGCTATCATCCCATACTTCACGCTTCCAATTTCAGACTTCAGGCTTCCTCCTTTATCCTTCCTAAGCCTTCCCCAATTCCGAAATAATAAATTCCATACTAATTCCTTCGGCTACAGCTTTGTAGTTTCTGACTAAGCGATGTCGAAGAATCTGAGGAGCTACGGCTTTAACATCCTCAATATCTGGGGCGTATTTCCCGTTAATGGCAGCATGGCACTTTGCTCCGATAATTAAATATTGTGAAGCTCGCGGCCCTGCACCCCAACTTAAATAGTCGTTGGTAATTTGGTGGGCCATTGGAGTATTCGGACGAGTTTTAGCCACCAACTTTACGGCGTAATCATATACGTTATCAGTAACAGGAATCTTACGAACTAAGTCTTGGAAAAACAGGATTTCTTCTGCTCCTAAAATCTCATTGGTTTCGTTTTTATGAGATCCAGTTGTTGCTTTAACCACTTGTACTTCTTCTTCGTAGGAAGGATAATCAAGGATGATATTAAACATAAAACGGTCGAGCTGAGCCTCTGGAAGTGGATAGGTTCCTTCTTGCTCGATGGGGTTTTGAGTAGCTAGAACAAAGAAAGGCTTGTCCAACTGATAACTTGTTCTACCTACAGTAACTGATTGTTCCTGCATGGCTTCTAAAAGCGCCGATTGAGTTTTAGGCGGGGTTCTATTGATTTCATCCGCTAAAATAATATTGGAGAAAATTGGACCTTGAATAAACTTAAACTCTCTTTTATCATTCAAAATTTCAGAACCAATAATATCGGAAGGCATTAAATCGGGCGTAAACTGAATCCTTTTATAATTTAAACCTAATGTATCTGCTATCGTATTTACCAATAATGTCTTAGCCAAACCAGGCACACCAACCAATAAGGCATGCCCTTTACTAAATACAGAAATAATTACATCTCGAACGACCTCATCTTGACCAATAATCACTTTAGAAATCTCTGCTTTAAGAAGCTTATACTTTTCTGCAAAAGCATCTACTGCCTCCACATCTGATGCGTATTTTTTCATGGTTTATTTCTTTGAGGACATCAAGTCATTATATAATTCACAGTCAGAATAATTATCTACTATTCTGATATAAGCTTTTTTAGCATGTTCAACCACCCATTCGTCTAGTATGGCTTGATGCTTTTGATTGAGTGCAATATTATAAATCTTATCGTAATCTTGCTCAATATTGGCGCGGTGAGGAGGTGTCTTCTCCACCAATTGTAATAATCGATAGGCTTCTTTTGAATCTTCGTTGGTATATGATGTAGGTTTACTTACATCACCCACTTGCATCTTATCAATCACATAAAAAACCTTTGGGTCCAAAGCTTCAGCTTGAAACATATTATTTCCTGTTTGTGGATTGATTAAATATCCTCCACTAATTTTGTTTGGGTTATCTGAAAACAGTTTAACAGCTTGTGCGAAAGTATAAGTACTGTCCTGAATCAGGTTATAAATACTGTCTAAATAGCTTACAGTTTCTTGAATTTGATAAGGCGTAACCTTTGGGCGCAATAATATATGGCGAACGTTCACAAAGTCTTTTTGATTTTCAATCATTTGAATCACATGAAATCCAGCCTCAGTTTCCACAATACCACTAATTTCACCTTCCTTTAAATTAAAAGCTACATCTTCAAATTCCGGGTACAATTCACCTTTACCATACATTCCTAGTTCCCCACCTTTCTTTGCTGAGCCTGGGTCTTCAGAATATAGGATAGCTAAAGTGGCAAAACTTTCTCCTTTTAAAATTCTCTTACGGAGTTCTAAAAGTCTTTCTTTTACAGCCAATTTTTCCACCGCAGTAATTTGGGGTTCCTTCACCAATTCGGCTACAAAATACTCGGTATTGATGAGTGGAAGACTATCCTGAGGAATTTCCTTATAATAAGCTTTTACTTCTTTTGGAGTGATGCCCACATTACTAACAATTTCACCTTGTACACTTTGCTGTATCAGCTGCTTTTTAATTACTACACGCATCTCATCTTTAAACTCATCAACAGATTTATCATAGTATTCCTCTAGCTTTTCTTTAGAGCCAAACTGAGAAATAAAATAACGAAAACGACGATCAAGCTCTTGGTCAACTTGGCTTTCACCAACCACAATACTATCCACATCGGCTTGATTAAGCAATAAGTTCTGGAAGATAAGATCTTTTAAAATATCGCACTTAATGGTTCTGCTATTGCCCTCAATAAAACCCTGCATTCTATATTGCAAATACTGAGTTTCAATATCCGATTTCAGGATGATATTTTTTCCAACTACAGCCACTACCTGATCTAGAATTTTATCATCTTCAAATTTCGTAATTTCAGTCTGTTCTTGAGCTTGAGCAGTAAGGAGGAATAATCCACCTGCTAGTAACCAAAAGTATCTAAGCACGTTTTTTTGTATCATATTTAGTATATTTCGAATTGTTGTTGTCGAGTAGCTTCTTCGTATATATCGTTTTCTAAGCTATTCAACATATTCAACTTTCTTCGGTTAAGAATAATATTTCGTATGTGATCCTTTTCAAAATTTAAAGGGCTCACATCTTCTTTTATTTTAAAATCTCGCAAATTGGCAAAATACCAATAGGGATGGTCTTTTATTTCTATAAACTTATTATTCTCCAAAAAGAGTTCTTGGTTATAGGTCTCGATAGGAACTCTTTTAATGAGTTCATTGAAAGATATCCAATGTTCATCGTTCAAGTAATAATCAATGGCATTGTTTTGGCAAAACACTTCAACTCTACTTCTATCAAGAGCAGTATCTGCGATATTTTGAATATACTCCTTAGCCTGATCTACTGAATCTGATTGAATAGGAATCTGAATAAATGCAAACTGAAGAATATTGTCTTTCAACTGAAAATCTTTTAAATGATCCTCATAATATTTTTCAATCTCCTTAGTTTCAACCACAGTATCTAACCTTTGATTCACCAATTTCTTTTTGAACTCATAAATAGTCAAACTATTTTCATAGATTCTCAACTGTTCTGAGAAATCTTTTAAGCTATCAGGTAAGTTTTTATCGGCATGTTGCAATAATAATTCTTTTCTCACCCAGTTGTCAACAAGGCTATTAAGCATTTGAATACTATCTGTATTGTTAATATTTCTAGGAATATTTTCAGATAATTCAGAAAGATACAAATAACTTTCACCCACTCTGGCCAATACTGTTTCTTTATCGGAATACAGATGTCTCTTGCAAGCAAATGAAGACATGAGCAGCAATAAAATAAGTGATATTTGAGTCCATTTTTTCATCATAAGTAAACCCAAAGTAGAGGAGGTTCTTGAAACGCTACGCTCAACTTTGGGCTCGCTATTAAGTATTATTTTACAAGTCCATTAGACTTTAAATCTTTTAAAACCTCCTTATCGATAATCACAGGATATTTTGCTTTTAATTCTACTATCCACCGCTTTTCTAATTCATTTTGATAATCAGAAATCACCATACCTCTGCACTCTGATAATTCTTTTTGCATGGGTTTTAATTTCTCATGAATTCTGATTAAAGCCAATGGAGTTCCTGCTTCGTTCTTAATCACTTCATATGAACCCGTTTTCCATTTTACATTATCAATATCAGCATTGTCGCCTTTTAAATACTTTTCACGCTCGTATTTTACTACGTTCAAGCTGTCGTTTTGTAATTCACCTAAAATATCTAAATCAGTTTTATTTAACTGAACCAGAGCTTGGACTGTACTAAATGCTTCTGGATTGGTAAAAGTAAAAGTAGCAGCATCCACTCGTTTGTCCCACATATAATCGTTGCGGTGTTCGTTGAAATAAGCTTCATATCCAGTAGTATCTTTAACGGCTTTTGACCAAACTTTCTCATCCATCAAATCGAATAATAAGATACCATCACGGTATTCATTCATCAATAAAGCAAACTCTTTATATTTAGCTTCTAAGTGACGGTTCTCGTAATCAATGACTGTTTCATCAACGAAATCTTGATATTTCTTATAAATATAACGAGATAAGTCCGTAATAGCAGCTTTCTTACCGCTGGCTTGAATATAAACCACTAAATCATACTGGGTATAAGATTCATCAGCTAATGTGAATAATTCTGTGGTAAATTCTTTTGCTTTTTCTTCATCGTATTTATGAGCCAACAGAGTAGAATCGAGCAGCGTGGTGAGCTCCTTTAAAGCAGCAGGGTTTTCTTTAAAACCTTCCTCTTTTTTCACTTGAGCAATTTTAGACTGACGTCCTTTTTCGCTTCTTACATCTTTCTTCAATCTGTCTTTGATTTCACTTTTAACACTTTCGAAAGAACCAATGGGTTTTTGGTCTAAGAATTTCACAATATGCCAGCCATACATGGTCTGTATAGGGGCAGAAACTTGCCCTATGCTATCAAATTCTGAAACTTGCTTAATAAAAACAGGAACCATACGATTTGCACCAAACATGGGTAGTTCCCCACCTTTAACTGCAGAACCTTTATCATCAGACATGGTCTTCACTAAATCTTCGAAAGACTCACCCGCTAAAAATCTAGCATAAATAGCTTCTACATTCTTCTTAGCTTCCACTGGATCAACTGCAGTGTCACCCTCCATACTTTTAATGAAAATATGAGCTACTTGAGCTTTTCCTATCGCTGGTATTTCATCTGTTTTATAAATCAAATGGTATCCAAAGCGAGAACGAGTTGGAGCTGACATTTCATCAATACCGATATTATAAGCCGCAACTTCAAAAGGATAAACCATATCGAATACTGTAAAATAGCCTAAATCACCTTGATTCCCCTTTCTTGCTGGTCTTCGCCCTTCAGCAGGCATATCTCTAGCAGAACGATCATCAGAATATTTAACTGCAGCATCCGCAAAACTAATTTCGCCAGATTCAATTTCTGCTCTGATTTTATCAATTTTATTATAGATTTTCAAAGTATCCTTTGGTAAGGCATCCTCATCAAGAAATAATAAGATGTGGCTTACTCTCACATCTTTTTGCATGCGGTCATAAGCTTCCGTCATTAATTCCTCATTGATATCCTCATCAACCAAATAAGGCTTTGCCAACTGATCTCTATAACCTTCAAGCTCTTTAATAAAAGAAGGAACCGTATCTTTTTTCATGGATTTGGCTTCGTTTACTTTTAATCGGAAGTTAACATAGAGGTCAAGATATTCATCTACAGATTTTTTGTCTATTGATTTATCAGTGTTGTTTTTCTGATAGATATTCCAAAATTCCTCAACAGTGATGGCTTCCTCACCAACGGTCATTAAGGTTTTTTCTGCATTTTGCGACTGTACTTGAGATACGATAAGAACAGCAACTAAGCTTAACAATAAAGATTTAAAGAATTTCATTTTTTAATTGTTTTGACTTTATGATTGGATAAATGAATTATGATCTACTGTAATTAGGAGCTTCACGAGTAATGGAAACATCATGAGGATGGCTTTCAGCTACCCCAGCGGCTGTGATTTTAGTAAACTGTGCTTTATGAAGGTCACTAATATCCGATGAACCAGTATATCCCATACCTGCTCTTAATCCTCCAACTATTTGATGAATAACTTCTGATAAAGTGCCTTTATAAGCCACACGTCCAGTAATTCCTTCTGGAACCAATTTACTAATATCGTCTTCCATATCTTGGAAGTAACGATCTTTACTACCTTTTTGCATGGCCTCTAATGAACCCATCCCACGGTATGACTTGTATTTTCTTCCTTCGTAAATGATGGTTTCTCCTGGAGACTCATCGACTCCAGCGAACAATGAGCCAGCCATAACGGTGTGACCACCAGCCGCTAAAGCTTTTACAATATCACCTGTATAACGGATTCCTCCATCGGCAATAATTGGGACACCGGTACCTTTTAATGCTTTAGCTACATTGAGCACAGCACTTAATTGAGGAACACCAACACCTGCAATAATTCTTGTGGTACATATAGAACCAGGTCCAATTCCAACTTTAACTGCATCGGCACCCGCTTTTACTAAAGCTAAAGCAGCTGCACCAGTAGCAATATTTCCAACAACCACATCAATATTAGGGAAGGAAGCTTTGATTTCTTTTAATACCATCACCACACTCTTGGTGTGACCATGGGCTGTATCGATAACAATAGCATCAACTCCTGCTTTTACTAAAGCATCGGCTCTTTCCAAGCTATCTCCACTAATGCCTATGGCAGCAGCCACTCGAAGTCTACCCATGGTGTCTTTACAGGCATTTGGGCGCTGCTTAATTTTGATGATATCCTTATAGGTAATTAAACCAACCAGCTTATTGTTTTTATCAACCACTGGAAGTTTTTCAATTTTATATTTTTGAAGAATGTCTGCTGCTTTCTCGAAATCAGCAAATTCATTAGTAGTAATCACTTCATGAGTCATTACATCATTAACTGGTTTGTTGAAATCCCTTTCGAAACGCAAATCACGATTGGTGACAATCCCCACCAATTCGTTATATTTATTCACTACTGGAATTCCACCAATCTTATACTCAGCCATCATATTTAAAGCATCAGAAACCAATGCATTAGAGTGTAGTGTAACAGGATCGATAATCATCCCATTTTCTGCTCTTTTCACTTTCCTTACCTCATTAGCTTGGCTATCAATACTCATGTTTTTATGAATCACACCTATACCACCGTCTTGTGCTAGTGCTATAGCCATTGCTGATTCAGTTACTGTATCCATAGCTGCAGATACAATAGGAATATTGAGTTCAATGTTTTTGGTAAATTGGGTCTTCACATTAACCTCTCTAGGTAAAACCTCAGAATAGGCTGGAATTAGAAGTACATCATCGTAGGTGAGGCCTTCTTGAATTACTTTGCTGTGCGACATGTCTTATGTTTAAAAATTTGTGCAAAAGTATGAAAAATAAGACTGCTTAAAAAGTTAAAAAACCTGAATCCAAGGTATATATAACATCATAATTTTTATATGGATTGTCACCTAAGAGAATCAACTAGCAGTATATTTATAAAGGTCTACAATCCAGGTTTATACCCAGACTTAATCAGTATTTGCTGGGCATCTTTGTTTTGAAGGAGATCTTTTAGTTCCACTTCATTTTTCTTCATGTAAGAAAATACAATTTGATAGCCAAGCCAAATTCCTGTTCGTGGCGCAGAATCATCACCTAATGATGTTGTGAATGGTGAATCTGAAATGAACTTATTATAAGTCAAGTAATCTGAAGTGTATAATAATTCATTCTCAATATAATACCTCCATAAATCTTTTTCTTTTTCTTGAAGCCATTGAAAATGAGTTTCTGTTTGAGTAAAAAGCACTTTGTCGCTTAATGCAGGACTCATACTTTTGATAAAATAGAGCATTTTACCTTCATAAATCATCTGCTCTAGAAGTTGGGTATTATTCCCTGGAGATGGAATATAAGACTTAGCAATGGCCATTAGAACATCCTTAAGGAAAAATTTTTTATCTAGAGAAAACTGCTTGTATTTTGGAGTTCCAGCCATGTTATAAGCTTCGTGATTATAGCCTAAGTAATGATCTAGACTGATAACTATAACAGGATCCTCATAATAGGTTTCCGCTTGGTCGCCGGAGATATAAGAATATACTTCTGGAATTTGAAATTTGGGGAAATAGAACTGTAAATACTGAAAGGCCTTTGATAGTTCAACTTCTTGAGACGTTAAGTTAGGAAATACCTTCTCAGTTTCGTCGAAAAGCTTCTGCAAATAAGGGTCGCTCACATAGTTTTTTAACTGTACAATTTGGTCTTCTTGTAGTGTTTTGTTGCCTAAAAAAAGTGGAAATTGTGTTTGTAGCTCATTTATTCTTCCTATACTTAATGGCGCAGCAAACAAAGCTTGTTCATAGCGTTGAATTTTAATATCCCTACTTTCTATATCTGAAACATCCACGTTAAAAGGATGATTGCATGAGCTTGCAAATATTAAAATTACAAAAAATATCAAAGAGAGTTTAAAGTGTTTTACCTGCCTCATTTTTATTAAATTATAGATTACAAAAAAAACCGTTTCTGATTAAGGAAACGGTTTTGTAATTTTTTTATTTCTTTAGATAAATTTAAAACCTAAAGTAAATACCCAGACATTATTTTTAAAGTTGAAATCACTTTTATTATACAAATCACTCAAGCCTTTTTCGTAACGTACATCGAAAGTGAAGAAAAGAACATCAACCCCAGCTCCAGCCTGCATATACCATGTAGTTTGGTTGAAATCATCAACGGTAATCGGATCCACTACCTCACCATTGAAATCAGTACCATCTCCAGTTGTATATTGATATTCTACACTTTTACTAGATGCGAAAGAAATTTCTGGTCCCGCAAAAATCCTCAAATTGAACATTTTACTTTTTACCAAATAAAAACCTACAAGAACAGGAACATCTATAGTACCAATCTTCATACTGGTTTTAGCACCCACTTTCTGATTATCATAATCTAATACAGGTACTACTTCGTACTCTAATTTAGTACTCCTATGGTTATAGATCGCTTCTGGCTGAATATATAACTTATTGAATTTTAATCGAACAAACACACCACCTTGATAACCCAACTGATTTTCAGATGCAAAATTTTCACTTAGATTTGTTGATAATTTTGAAGTCGTTAGACCTCCTCTAATACCAATATTTGGCAATTGAGCCATTAAGGCTGTGCTCATTAATAACACCGTAAAAACAAGGAATAATTTTCTCATAACATATAGATTTTATAATTACTTACTCAACATAGATTTGTTTAAAAATAGCCATCGCACTTGGCTGTTTGAACTTTCAAATATAATACTTTCGTTAAAATGAAATGAGATTTCATTCGTTTTTTAAGGAATTAATGCCAATTTAGCACATAAACCACTCATTTGGTAGCTTTAAAACATGAATAATCTACACAAATTTCAGTTAAAAATGTTTTTTTTTAATTCAAACACTTTTATAAATCAACGAAAATAAAATATAAACGGATGAAATATTATATTAAAAACACGCTCTTTAGTTCTCTTATCGTTCTGTTTTTGATGCTCAGCATCTCGAGCCGAGCCCAGCAGAAACCTTTTAAATTTGGATTTAAATTAAGCCCTGCTATTAGTTGGTTAAGTCCAGATGCCAAAAACTACGAAGGAAACGGAAGTGACTTTACATTTTCTTGGGGTTTAATAGCTGATATTACGCTAATGGAGAATTACTATCTAGCCACAGGCTTTAATGTGAGTTATTTTGGTGGAAAATTAAAATACCCTCATATGGCCACTCTTGAAACTGCTGGAATTCCTATGGATTATACTGGTGAAATGCAAAGAGATTATAATCTAAGATATATTGAGGTACCAATGGCACTGAAAATGAAAACCAATGAATTGGCAAAAAATTTAAAGTTTTTTGGACAGATAGGGATTAATACTGGATTCAATATACGAGCGAAAGCCAATGATGAGTATAGCGGAAGTAATCCCATAACTGGGAAATATTCATATGGCGAGAACAAAATAGACATTAAAGAAGAAACAACTCTCGTAAAAGCTTCCTTATTAGTAGGAGCTGGAACTGAGTATGTAATTGACGAATCGGTAAGTGTTGTGATCGGAATCAATTTTAATAACGGATTTACAAATATTCTAAAAGGGACAAACACTGTTGATAACAGCGTCGATGCAAAGGCTGTTCCTTATTATTTCGAACTAAATCTAGGGGTGATTTTCTAAAGTGAGAACCGACTTCTACATAGCCAAACGATACCTTTTCGCCAAGAAATCGCATCACATTATTAATTACATCAGCATCATCTCTGTTGTTGGTGTGATGCTGACTACTGCTGCATTAATTATTGTACTGTCTGTTTTTAATGGCTTCGAAAAGTTGGTCATTTCACTATTCAATAGCTTTAATCCAGAATTAGTGGTAGAGCCCTCCACAGGGAAAACCATCCATATGAAAGATTTTCCTTTGGAGAAGCTACAAAATATTAAAGGAGTAAAATACGTATGCCCTGTTTTAGAAGAAAATGCACTATTAAAATACAAAGACCGCCAAGCCATAGTGAAATTAAAAGGTGTGGATTCCTCTTTTGCCATCATGAGTCAGATGGATACTTTGATGGTTCAAGGACAGTTTAAATTACGTGAAAAACGAGCCGATTACATAGTTTTAGGTTATGGAGTGGCTTATCGTTTACAAAGCCGATTGAGTGATTTTTATTCTTCAATACAAGTATATGTGCCAGATAAAAGCAAAAAAGCCAGTACTAAACTAGACGATTCTTTTAAAACGTTGAGCTTGTTTCCTTCGGGATATTTTAGCGTGCGCCAAGATTATGATGAACATTATGCTTTTATCTCCTTTCAAGCACTACAGGATATTTTAGGTCAAAAAAATGTATGCAGTTCTTTTGAATTAGCAATGGAACAAGGTTATGATTATAATGAAGTACAAAAAGAAATAAAGAAACTTTTAGGGGAGGGTTTTATTGTGAAAAATCGTCTCGAACAGCAATCGGTACTACTACAAGTCATGCAGTCGGAAAAGGCTATGGTTTATCTTATTCTTGGCTTTATCTTGCTGATAGCTACTTTTAATATAATCGGTAGCATTAGTATGTTGATAGTTGACAAGAAACCAGATATGGCGACATTGAGAGCTATGGGGGCCTCTAAGAAACTAATCCTGAGAATCTTTGCTATGGAAGGAATGATGATTAGCTTGGCTGGTGGTTTAATCGGGCTGCTAATGGGTGGTTTAATCGCGTTTATTCAGCAGCAATTTGGTGTCATTTCTTTGGGTCAAGGCGGGACAGGTTTCGTTGTTGATGCTTATCCTGTCCAAATCATTTTCTCTGATTTCTTTAAAGTCCTATTTATGGTATTAACCATGAGTGCCATTTCTGTTCTGTATCCATTAAGACAATTGTCTAGTAATCTTGTTTCCTAAATGGTTTAAACTTATCATTTAGAATTTATCCTTATTCTTGAGGGTTTGTTTTATATAATAGTGAGCTTAATGGTTGTATTTTCGTCATTCACCGAAACATAACCTCCGTTCACCGAAAAGCGATTGCGAAAAAAACCTTCTGAACCTAGTTTTGCTTCATCAATTAGAAAATAAAACTAAAAAATAGAAATCATGACAAATCAAGCCCCTGCCAACAAAACAAATAATCACCTCATAGGAGGAATTGTTGTACTGACTATCGGACTACTTTTCTTGCTCCGTAATTTCGATTTCCTCACTCCCGAAATAAGGTATTATATTTTCAGCTGGAAAACCTTACTTATTGGAATCGGTATCTTAAACCTTACCCTTTCTAGAAATAAAGTAGCTGGATTTATCCTTATCGCCATTGGAACTTTCTTTTGGCTACCAAATATTTTCGACCTATCTGTTAGAGCTGGTCAGCTTTTCTGGCCTGTAGTGATTATCATTGTTGGTATCATGTTGCTCTTCAAACGTCCTGGTCATAACTTTAATGGCCCATGGAATAACAATAATAACGATGGGAATGACAGAAACGACAAAGGAAATGGCTCTGGCCCATTCACCCCTCCCCATCAAGGCCCTCATGGAAAAAAATACCAAAACACCTCTTTTTCTGATGCCGACTATGTGGATGATGTGGCTATATTTAGTGGTACTAAAAAAAGAATAAACTCTTCAAACTTTAAAGGTGGTCGCATGACGGCCATCTTTGGAGGTTCTGAAGTAAATATGACTCGCTCTCGTTTAGCTCCTGGAAGAAATTATCTCAATGTGTTTTTTATGTTTGGTGGCTCTGAGATTGTAGTGCCTTCAGATTGGAATATTGTATTGGAAGCTACACCTATTTTTGGTGGATTTTCAGACCAAAGATACATCTCCCGAGAACTACAAACGGGAGAAGGAAGCGATTCTGTGCTTGTAATCAAAGGGCTTGTTATCTTTGGAGGTGCTGAAATTAAATCATACTAATTAAAGCATCAACAAGGAGATAAATTATGAAACCGCATCCTGTTCTCAGTAATAAAGCAAATTTGGCCTTCTATAGCTTGGCTTGGATCCTTATCATTAGCATTCAAACATTTGCCCTCATGCAATTATTCAATTTCGATTGGCATTATGCAGTTGTGGATGGTTTGGTATATGGTGCGTTGTTTTATCTATTCGGAATAGGACTTTGGTTTTTTATTCGTTTTAATGAGTTTCAAAAACAAAGTACATTCTCTATTTTTATGGAGCATGCCAGTTCTTTAATTATTATAGTAAGCATATGGGTGATTAGCGGTATTTATCTGTTATCAGCACTGTTTTCTGAAACTCCAGAAATTCAGGATTTCCTTTGGGAAGCAATCAGCTGGAGATACCTTAATGGTTTTTTAATGTATATTGTTCTTATCCTCTTCTATTACCTGAACAGCTATTATTCTCATATGCAGCAGCGTCAAAAGAAAGAGAACGACTTAGTAAGAACGCTCAAAGATACAGAGATCAACCTCCTCCGCTCTAAACTAAATCCACATTTCTTGTTCAATAGTTTAAATTCTTTACATGCGCTTATTCAAATACAGCCAGATAAAGCTACTAATATGCTACTGGAATTATCTGATTATTTAAGATTTAGCTTGAATCAGGATTATAAAAAACTCATATCCTTAGATGATGAAATGCTAAACCTAGAAAGATATTTAGCCATTGAAACTATGAGATTTGGCAACAAAATTCATTTTGAAAGAAACGGGGAAGTCAATTGCAAAGAAATGAAGATTCCGGCATTAATACTACAACCCTTACTTGAAAACGCCATAAAATACGGCTTACAGGGAGATGTGGACCAGGTAAACATTACCTTTAATTGTCATGTAGAACAAGGTAATTTATACCTAGAATTAGAAAATAATTACGATGAAAAGACAGCACATAGGAAAGGTTCAGGGACTGGCCTTTATACAGTGCGAAAAAGACTCGAAATATTATTCAAGCAATTTCATTTATTTCAAATTGAGAAGAAAAGTAATATCTTTAGGGTTCGATTAATTATCCCTCAAAACATAAAAACTGATGACTAAACTTAAGGCAATTATAGTAGAAGATGAGTATTTAGCCGCTGAATTATTAGGGAAAAATATAGAGGAGAATAATAAGGTAGAACTGATAGGTAAATTTGATAATGGCTTTAGTGGATTAAAAGCCATACAAGATTTAAAACCTGATTTAGTGTTCTTAGATATTGAGTTACCTAAGTTGACGGGTCTCGAATTACTCGAACTACTTGACGATGCTCCTATGATTATTTTCACAACAGCATATAATCAATACGCCATTGAAGCCTTTGAGAAAAACGCAGTGGATTACCTCCTCAAGCCTTTTGCAAAGGATAGATTGTTTAATGCTATCGATAAGGCATATGAAAAGTTTAATAATTCCCCAAAAGCAATAAATACAAAAGATTATAAAGATATAGTAAGCTCCATCCAAGATAACGATGACAAACAATTAGATCGGATTGCGGTAAAAGATAAGACGGATATTCACCTAATCGCTATTGAGGATGTGGTTTTTCTGGAGGCGCAGGATGATTATATCTCTATTCACACCAAAGAAAGAACATACCTGAAGAATGCACGAATGAAATTCTTTGAGGAAAATTTAGACCCTAAAAAATATGTAAGGGTCCATCGTTCCTATATAGTAAATACCAGTTTTATCAGAAAATTGGAAAACTACAATAAAGATTCCTATCTATTATTACTGACTAATGGCGAAAAAATAAATATATCACGCTCTGGATTGCAGTTGCTTCGAAAAGTTTTGTATATTTAATCTGGCTTATTTAAAAAAGACTTTCTTTTAAGAATATTATTTACGTTCTCATATTGATGTGATTTCTCATATCGAGATATATTTATCTAACCAATAA
This sequence comes from Lentimicrobium sp. L6, assembly GCF_013166655.1. Classification (NCBI taxonomy): domain Bacteria; kingdom Pseudomonadati; phylum Bacteroidota; class Bacteroidia; order Bacteroidales; family Lentimicrobiaceae; genus Lentimicrobium; species Lentimicrobium sp. L6. Next base: position 34,188 of record NZ_JABKCA010000011.1, on the reverse strand, counting down.
ATATGACCAAGTAAATATATTTACCCATATGCCTCTATGTATCAGGTTGTATTATATTTTGTTAATAATTTGGTAATAATTTGGTACGCTATTTGTGAATTGATAAACGAACAATAAAAAATGTATTATGAAACCTATTAAGAACTTTAAGTATGCCATGTTGGCTTTTTTATTTATTTGGGGAGCCACATCTTGTACAAAAAACTAGATACCAATAATGATCCAGGCACACCAGCCAGAACCATGGATGATTTGGTCGTAACCGAAACCTTCGATTTTCAAACCAGTCAAACTATTAATATTAAGGTAGTTTCTAGCGATAAGATTGGCCTACCTGCTGTTAAGATTGACATCTTTAGTGCCAACCCTAATGAGGATGGTCAAATTATCAAAACGGGCATCACTAATAAAGAACAAGAATTTTCTACTTCCATTACCCTACCAGCTAGTCAAGAAGTGGTTTATCTCCGTAGAACAATTACAGATGGCTCTCTCGAAACGGTCACTTTAGATATTACTGGAGAAGATATCGAATACACATTTGCAGATACCAAATCTGCTAATGCACTAAAAGGAAATGTAGATGGTCCTGGTTGTGTGGATTGTACTAGTACCATTTCAAACGCACAGAATGGAGTCCTAAAAGTAAAGAACAATGATGTAATATGTATTGTTTCAGGAGGTTCTTTTACTGGAAACTTATTAATGCAAGGGGGAACACTAAAAGTGTGTGGTACACTGATAATCAATAATCTAAATGGTGATGGAACTATTGTTATTAATGATGATGGAGTACTACAAGCAAGTAATTTGAACATGAACGATGATGAGCTTGTTTTCGAAAACTATAGTGATGCCTTTATGGTAAGCTCTGCTCCAAACCTTAAAGGAGTTTTCAAGAATTACGGTACCATAAACCTTGCAGGAGCTAATATTAATAGTGGAGGTCAGTTCTATAATTATGGGAATATCAATTTTTCTGGTCATTACAACAATAGTGATTATACTTATAACGAGGGGCTTATGAATATCTCAGGAAACGTAGCAAACAATTCAAATTCTACTTTCGACAATCATTGTAGATTAATCATTGCCGGAAACTTAAACAATAGTAGTGCCTTTAATAACTATTCTTATGCTAAGATAAATGGTAGGCTCACCAATAATAGTAATGGAGGTTTGAATTTATATAGCGAAGCATTAATTGAAACAGTAGACATGACCATTAATGATGATGTGTACGGCTTAGGTGATAGCTATGCAAAAATTATGGTTTCTAATAATACCACATTGAATAATGCTACAATTGGGGGTAATTTAGATTATTGTGATGAAAGTGGAATAGAAACCAATAACGGAACTATTGAAGCCAGTGTGACTTTCTGCGAAGCTAGCATTCCTGAATCCTATTGTAGCCCAGGCAGCAACGGTTCTGGAGGTTCCGGAGGAAATGATACAGATGGGGATGGTGTAGATGATGAGTTTGATGAGTATCCAAATGATGCAGATAGAGCTTTCAATAATTATTACCCTAATAACAACACCTTTGGCACACTTGCCTTTGAAGACCTATGGCCTTTTGAAGGTGATTATGACTTCAACGATATGGTTGTGGACTATCAATTCAATACGGTAACCAATGCCAATGATAATTCAGTAGAAGTATATGTAAGTTTAAAGGTGATGGCCATAGGTGCTGGATTCAAAAACGGATTTGGAATCGAACTTCCCATTGCAAATGATGCAGTTAGTGGCATAACAGGTGACTTTAGCATGACTCAAAATATAGTGAGTTTAGATGAAAGAAACATGGAGGCCGGACAAAGTAATGCTGTTATTGTGTTCTTTGATAATGCATTCGACTTGCTTCCTCACCCTGGTGATGGAACAGGAGTAAATACTAGAAATGGTGCTACCTATGTAGAACCACAACAAGTAGATTTCTTAATCAGCTTTGATTATCCTGTGAGCGCAGCAAATCTTGGACAAGCGCCATTTAACCCATTCATCTTTGTAAATGGGGATAGAGGAAGAGAAGTACACATGAAAAACAATACACCTACTGACTTAGCAGATTTAAGTTTATTCCAAACTGGTCAAGACGAAAGTGTTCCTAATTCAGGATATTATTATAAATCTTCAAACAATCTTCCTTGGGCAATAAATATCATCGATGGCTTTGATTATCCAATTGAGAAAACAGCCATTATTGATGCTTATAACTATTTTGGACAATGGGCCGAAAGTGATGGAGCCAATTATCCAGATTGGTATACAAATGGTGCTGGTTACCGAAATACTAACGTAATTTATACCCCATAAATAATATAATTTCATAATAATTGATAATAGGTTCATGCTGTCAGATTTCTGGCAGCATTTTTTTTGCATGAAAATAAAATACATTATGTGCTTTTTTTAGAAATCCAGAATGAAAACATTTACTAAACCTTAGGCCAGTAGGGCTATTTGCATTTCTCAAATTCCTTAAAACCTGAGGTTCGATTATTAAATAATTCATCAGGAAGCCAATGATGTATTAGATTTGCATTAATAATCATGTAGTTATAACGGGTTACATCAAAGGATGATTAAGTAAAAGATAATGTATTATTGGTTTTTCCACTAGTGGATATCGAAATTAGCCCCTATATTTTCACAACTTTCTTTAGGCTATCCTGATAGCTCTTCATAAATCTGTGTCATATATGAACTAATACCGATGATGAAATGGACTTAGCCTAAAAATTAATCTTAATACAAATGGATCATTTCTTATCGGCATTAACCATTGTAATAATGAAATGCTTAAGAACTAATTTCATTATACAATTGGTATAATTATCTGAAACTGTGGCCTAATTCAATCTCTAATTCTGGTTTAAACATTCTTTACAATGGAAAATATTCACAAACATAGAAACTGAGCATACGAACTTAAAGATACTGAATATCTGAAACATAAAAATGAATCCTGACAAACCGAAGCTATTGGCATAATTCTTGATATTATCGGTGACATTTAAAATTAGACCTATGAAACTACTGAAAGACTTAAAAATTATACTTTTAGTATTTGTTTTAGTTTGGGGGTTTTCTTCCTGTTCTAAAGACTTAGAACAAGACCCACCATGTATTCCTGAAAAAACCATGGAGGACTTGCTAGTAAGCGAAACATTTAATTTCAAAACCAGCCAAACTATAGATATAAAGATTATTGCGAGCGACCATATTGGTCTCCCAGCCCTAAAAATTGAACTCTTTGATGCCAACCCTAATGAGAATGGTAAAGCCATTAAATCAGGGATTACTAATAGAAACCAAGAATTCCAAACGACAATAATCTTACCCGCTTATCAAGAAACTATTTACATCCGTCGTACAACAAATAGTGGTGTAATAGAAACTGTAACAATGGATATTAATGGTGAAAAATTAGAATACATATTCACAGATACTAAATCGGTAAATAGCATGAGAGGAAATGTAACCGGTCCCGGTTGCAGCGATTGTACTACTACTATTTCTGATCATCTAACTGGAACGCTAACAATAAATAGCGGAGAAACAATTTGTATTTTAAATGGAGCTACTTTTACCGGAGGTTTAACCATGAATGGTGGAACTCTTAAAGTTTGCGGAACCTTAACTTCACAATGGATAAATGGTGGCGGAACCATTATTATAAATGACGATGGTGCTTTTATTTCAAACTCGCTGAATATGAACAGCTCCGATTTAGTTATTGAAAATTATAGTGATGTTTTCATGGTAAGTGCTGGCCCTAATGTTAATGGTATTTTTAAAAACTGGGGATATATAGCCTTAGCTGGAGCTAACATCAACAGTGGTGGTCAATTTTACAATTATGGTATTATAGCATTCTCTAATCACTATAACAATAATAGTTTCACCTATAATGAAGGAATTATGAATTTCGCAGGAAATGTAGCCAATAATTCCAATGCAATATTTGAAAATCACTGTAGAGCTAATGTTGCTGGCAACTTCAATAATAATAGCACCTTATATAATTACTCATATATGGATATCAATGGAACTCTAACTCTTAATAGTAATGGGGAGTTACAAATGTATGACCAAGCTTTGATTGATGTAGTTCACATGATGATTAATGATGATATTGTTGGTAATGGTTCTTCTTATTCTAAAATAGTAGTAACAGGAAACACCACCATAAATAGCTCTGGAAGCATCTCTGGAAACATAGATTACTGCGATGAGAATGAAATAGAAACTAATAATGGAACCATTGCTCCAAGTGTAACATTTTGTGAAGCAAGTATACCTGAAACATATTGTAATCCAGGTAGCGAAGGACCAGGAAGTCTAGATACAGATGGAGATGGAGTAATTGATGAGTTTGATGATTATCCATATGATCCAGAAAGAGCTTTCAATAATTACCACCCTAATGAGAACACATTTGGCACCTTAGCTTTTGAAGATTTATGGCCATTTAAAGCTGATTATGACTTTAACGATTTGGTTGTGGATTATAATTTTAATACCGTAACCAATGCTAATGATAATGCAGTTGAAATATATGTGAGCTTAAAAGTCATGGCAATTGGTGCTAGTTACAAGAATGGATTTGGAATGGAGCTACCTATTGCTAATGATATGGTGAGTGAAGTTACTGGTGACTTTAGTATGACACAAAACATTATCAATTTAGATGGAAGAAATCTAGAAACAGGACAATCTAATGCTGTTGTTGTTTTCTTTGACAATGGCTTTGACTTACTTCCACACCCAGGTGGCGGAACTGGAGTAAACACAAGGCCTGGTTCTATTTATGTGGAGCCTCAGCAAATAGATTTCTTAATTAGCTTTGCCTATCCAATAAGTGATATCAACCTTGGGCAAACACCTTTCAACCCATTTATTTTTATAAACGGTGATAGAAGTAGAGAAGTACATTTGAAAAACAATAAGCCTACTGACTTAGCGAATTTAAGTTTGTTTGGCACAGGCCAAGATGAAAGCGTTCCCAGTGCAGGATATTATTATAAATCTTTTAATAATCTACCTTGGGCTATCGATATTTCAAGCGGTTTTGATTATCCAATTGAGAAATCAGCTATCATCGATGCTTATAACTATTTTGGTGATTGGGCAGAAAGTGATGGAGCGAATTATCCTGATTGGTATAGTGATGGAGCTGGATATAGAAATACAAATGTAATTTACACTCCATAAATATTATAATTTCATAATAATAGTAGATAATATGTTCATGCTGTCAGATTTCTGGCAGCATTTTTTATTGATTTTGTTTATTCAGAAATGGTATTTTTGCTACTTGGCACATCACTATTAACACACAACAGGTTTTTTTATAATAAACTGACAACATCGAAAAGCATCATCATGAAGAAAATATTACTCATTTTAATTTTATTTAGTTCTACATTGTTAATGGCACAGCCTTGGCTGCAAAATATGCCTCAGAATAAATCCAAAGAAGAATGGACCTTATATGATTACGAAAGTGCATTCCATCAATATTGGGAGCCCTACCAAGTTAATAATAAAGGATACTATATAGAGGATGGCAAAGAAGTTAAAGCACCTGGTTGGAAACAGTTTTATCGTTGGTATTATCAAATGGAAGCCAAAGTAAATCCGAGTACAGGAATTTTCCCAAGTAAAACAGCACAACAAGTTTATGATGAGTTTATCAAAACAAATCCTGAGCAAAGAAATTATAAATCTGCAAATTGGACGAATTTAGGACCAAGTAGTTCAACTGGAGGTTATGCTGGAGTGGGCAGATTAAACTGTGTGGCATTTCATCCAACAGATAATAGTACCTATTGGGTTGGAGCACCTGCTGGTGGACTATGGGTAACCACAAATAATGGGTCATCTTGGACATGCCTAACTGATGAAAATAATGTATTGGGAGTTTCTGACATCGTTATTCCAACTGATTATAGCAGCTCCCAAACCATATATATTGCCACAGGAGATAGAGATGCATGGGACAATAGAAGCATTGGAGTTTTAAAATCCACCAATGGAGGTTTTACTTGGAATACTACAGGAATACAATTTAATTTATCCGATGGTGATATGGTAACTCGTTTATTATTACACCCAAGTGATAACCAAACCATTATTGCAGCCACCAGCAATGGTGTTTATAAAACCACGAATGGGGGCTCCACTTGGGATAATCAACTTACCTCAATTTCATTCATCGATATGGAATACAAACCAGGTGATTTTAATACCCTTTATGGTTCAACCACCTCAGGAAGTATTTATCGCAGTGCAAATGGAGGAGGCGACTGGAGTGAAGAATTATCTCAAGGTAACAGAATAGAGCTAGCTGTTTCTGTTGACGAGCCAACTTATGTGTATGCCATAATAGCCAACTCAAGTAGTGCTCTAGATGGAATTTATAAATCAACAAATAGCGGGAATAGTTTTTCTGAAGTGTTTAGTGGAAATAGTTCAAACCTATTGGGATGGGATTCCAATGGTGGAGGTTCTCAAGGACAAGGATGGTACGATTTATCCATTGCTGTTTCTCCAAATGATGCCAACACCATATTGGTTGGAGGAATTAATACTTGGAGATCTACAAATGGAGGTTCCTCTTGGTCAATAGTTAATCATTGGTGGGGCGATGGCGTTCCTGCTGTGCATGCCGACAAGCATATGTTGAAATATAGAGATAATGGTGATTTGTTTGAATGTAATGATGGAGGAATCTATCTGTCTACTAATAACGGAACTTCTTGGACAGACAAAACTAATGGGATGATCATCAGCCAAATGTATAAACTGGGAGTGTCTCAAACCAATGCCACTGAAACTATTACAGGATTGCAAGACAATGGTTCAAAGCTCTTTTTTAGTAATTTCTGGGACGATGTAAAAGGAGGCGACGGTATGGAATGTCTTATCGACTATACTTCCTCAAACACACAATATGCTACATATGTTAATGGGCAAATCACAAGAACCACAAATCATTGGGCCTCAAGTACAGATATTGAGCCTTCTGCTGCTGGAGATGGCGCATGGGTAACGCCTTATGTCATTGATCCTGTAGATCATAACACGCTCTTTGCTGGTTATACTGACATTTGGAAGACCACCAATAAGGGAGATAATTGGACCAAGATTTCAACTATGAATACCTCCTCAAAAATTCGTGCCATGGCCATTGCTTCTTCTGATAATGATGTGCTTTTCGTCTCAGATCCTAATGAAATATGGAAAACTACTAATGGAGGAGGTTCTTGGACTGACGTAACATCTAATTTGCCAACAAGCAGCTCCAATATTACCTATATCGCCATAAAAGCTGATAATCCCAATACCGTTTGGGTAAGCTTGAGTGGATATAATAATAATTTGGTATATGAAACTACAAATGGAGGAAGCACTTGGAATAATATTTCTGATGGTTTACCTTCCATTCCAGCATATACTATAGTTCAAAACACACAGGCAAGCTCAACAAGTCACCTTTATCTTGGAACAGAGCTTGGCGTATATTTTAGAGAGGGTAGTAACGATTGGACGGAATATAATACCAACCTCCCCAAGGTTCAATGTGGAGAATTAGAGATTTATTACGCCGGAGATGCTACCGATAGCAAACTCCGACTGGCCTCCTATGGAAGAGGCTTATGGGAATCTCCACTAGTTCTGGAAAATACAGACCTTCCTTCTGTACAAACAACTACTCCAACTAATATTACTCAAACTACTGCAACGCTAGGAGGTAATGTGATTAACCAAGGAAGCTCTAATATTTCGGAGAGAGGAGTGGTTTATAGCACCTCCTCGAACCCTACTACTAATGATTTCAAAATAGTAAATGCCAATACAGGAACAGGCAACTATACTGCCTCAGTATCAGGCTTATCACCAGCAACAACATATTATACTAGAGCCTATGCCATAAACAGTTACGGAACAGCTTATGGAGGGCAGGAAGTTTTTACCACTGATTGCGGAGTACTAGGATTACCATTTACTGAGGATTTTGAGTCATCAACTTTCCCACCAAACTGTTGGGATTCTTATAGAGGAATTAATGGGCTAGGAACTGTACAAGATTGGCAATCCTCAGATGATGCCTATAGTGGTAGTCAATCAGCTCACATAGTTTGGGAAAATACAGAAGGTCTAGCTGAAGACTGGTTGGTCAGCCCTAAGATACTTATATCCTCTGGTGCTGAAATGTCATTCTACCAAAAGCAGGCATACGAAGCAGAATATGGATCAATGTATTATATTAAAGTTTCCACAACATCTCAAACCAATATTTCGTCTTTTTCAACTCTTAACTCTTGGGGTGAAGACACCTTTTCTGTTAACTATTCAGAAAAAACAATTGACCTTTCTGCCTATGCTGGGCAAGAGATTTATATTGCTTTTGTAATGACTAATGATGATGGTGACGATTGGTTTGTTGATCATATCAATATCGAGGGTTCTGCACCTACTCCTGTGGCTACAGTTTCTGCCATTCCAGATTGTAATACTGGAGCCATTAAAGTGACGAGTAGCTTGAGTGGAAACCAAACTTTCTACCTTACAGATAATTCAGGTACTGTATTGGATAATGCCACCGCTAATACTAACTTCTATACTTTTCCAGATCTGGTAAATGGGGTGTATAAAGGGAAAGTAGAAAAAGATGGACAAATGTCTGCCTTGTCTGCTGCTGCAACGCTCACCAATAATACATTACCTCAACAACCGAGCAGCATGGCTGGAAATCTTCAGCCTTGCCAAGGCACTAGTCAAACTTATTCGGTCACTAATGACCCTGATGCAGATACTTATAATTGGACTTTACCAAGTACTTGGACAGGGACAAGCACAAATAGTGCAATAACTGTAGTTGTTGGTTCTACAGGAGGAAATATTTCTGTTATACCTGAGAATGAATGTGGTAGTGGTCCTGTTAGAGTTTTAGCTATTGAGGTAAATGAATTACCAGCTCAGCCTTCTATCATATCTGGTGAAACTTCTCCATGTGAAGGAAACTCTATAACTTACACTGTAGATAACGATCCTAATGTATTGTCTTATACTTGGACCCTTCCAAGTGGATGGTCGGGAAATAGCAATACCAACTCAATCACTGTTACCGCAGGAAGTACAGAAGGAGATATTATAGTGAGCCCAATGAATGATTGTGGAAATGGATCCTCAAGATCCTTGGCTGTTGATGCTATCTCACTACCAGAGCAACCTTCTGCTATTAGTGGAGACGAAACTCCATGTGAAGGAGAATCTATCACTTATTCAATTACTAATGACCCAAATGCAGATTCATATATTTGGACTTTGCCAAGTGGGTGGACTGGAACAAGTAGCACGAGTTCAATTACGGTTTCAGTTGGAACAGAGGATGGTGTTGTTTCAGTTGTTCCAGTAAATGGATGTGGAAATGGTTCCCCGAGACAATTAAATGTTATATCATTTTCCATCCCATTTCAAGTCAGTGCCATAGATGGAAATCCATCAGTTTGTGAGGGAACTCAAGAGCTATATACGGTTGAACTAGATGAGAATGTGGAGGATTATACATGGTCTATTCCTTCAGGCTGGACAGGAACAAGTATAAGTAACGAAATTACTGTCACCATTGGTAGTAATGGAGGAAATATTTCTGTTATTCCGAATAATGAATGTGGTTCGGGCCCTAGTCAATCCATTTCATTAGAAGTAACTAATGAAGGACCAGCACAGCCAGATCCTATCGAAGGTGTTATTATGGCTTGTATAGGATTCTTAGAAACCTATTCTGTTCCATTCGACCCATCAGTAGATAGCTATGAATGGTCGCTTCCAAGTAGTTGGACAGGAAATAGCAACACCAATTCTATCACCGTTACAGTGGGAAATACTGGTGGTGAAATATCAGTAACACCAAGTAATTTTTGTGGTGAAGGAACGCCACAAACAGCCACTCTAGGAGTCCTTACAAGTACTCCTGCTCAGCCTAGCTCCATAAGTGGAGCTCAAGAAATATGTGCTGGAGAAACAGAAACTTATTCTGTTGAATTTGTTGATGGTATTGAATATTCATGGGAATTGCCTAACGGATGGAATGGAACAAGCGCAAACAACGAAATAGAAGCAAGTATCGGAAATAATGGTGGCGAAATCATAGTCACCCCTTCCAATGGTTGTGGAGATGGTCCTTCAAATAGCTTGACTGTCGATGTAAATCAGGTGCCAATACCAGCCAGTGAAATATTGGGAGAAGAAGAAGTTTGTGCTGGAGTAACAGAAATATATAGCATGGAAGAGCAAAGCGGGGTCTCCTATAATTGGAGTTTGCCAAGTGGCTGGGCTGGGACTAGCGCTACACATCAGATTTCTGTAACCGTTGGTTCTAATGATGGCGATATTTCAGTTGTCTTAGAAAATGAGTGTGGACTAAGCCCCGCAACTTCAAAAGCACTGAATTCTAATCCTGTGTTAAGTGAACTTAGTAGTATTACAGGCCTAGATCAAATTTGGGGAATGGACACAGAAACCTATTCTGTGGAGACTCTTGATGGTGCTGAATCCTATAATTGGACTTTGGATCCAAGTTGGGTTTTGATTGCCGGAACAGGAAGTAATGAAATTACCATAGACTTCCCAGAGGATGCCAATTCAGGTATGCTTTCAGTGGTCGCTGAAAATCTTTGCGGACTAAGTGAAGCCTCTGAAATGCTTATTGAAATTATTCCCATTGGAATTTTTGAGGTCTCTATTATGGATGTAGCGATATATCCCAACCCTGCGCAGAACAGACTTTATATTGAAATCAATAAGCCATTAGAAGCTGATACCGAAGTTATACTTTGGACTCTAAATGGAAGTAAAGTTATTACTGACAAAATAAAGCCTGGTAGCCAAAAATTAGAATTAGATTTAAGTCTCTTGGCCTCTGGAAGCTATATGTTAGAGCTGAAAAATGAGAAAAATACAGTACAACATAAGATAGTCATCAATAAATAGTCTCTTTTAAAATTTTTTGAAAGTCATTGATTCTTTTCGGATGCTCGTTTTCTTTAAGAATCAATGACTTTTTAAATAGGGTTCTTTTTTGTATTCCTAAATTTATGATATTTGCAAACAACCATATTTAGATATTAAAATTTATAAAAACATGATAAACATCAACTTAGATATTAGCAGAGCATTAGACTTTGTAAAGAAAGAAGACATCAATGCCTTTCAAGATGTGATCAACAAAAATCACCAAAACCTTTTAAATAAAACAGGAAAAGGTGATGATTTCTTGGGCTGGGTAGATTTACCTTCCTCTATTAGCACTGAGTTTTTAGACGAGATTAAAGCCGATGCCGATAAAATGGCTGCAAAAGCAAAAGTATTTGTGGTTATCGGAATTGGAGGAAGTTATTTAGGTGCTAGAGCTGTTATTGAAGCTTTGCAACATCAGTTTAAAGGTTTTGTGAAATCTGACAGACCACAAGTAATCTACGCTGGACAAAACATTAGCGAAGATTATATGGTGGACCTGATGGAAGCTTTGGACGGACTTGATTATGCAGTGACTGTAATCAGCAAATCTGGAACTACCACTGAACCCGCATTGGCTTTTAGAATTATCAAAAACCATCTTGAAACTAAATATGGTAAAGAAGAGGCCGCCGATAGAATTATCGCCATCACAGATAAATCTAGAGGTGCTTTAAAAACCCTTGCTGATAAAGAAGGTTATAAAACCTATGTGGTGCCAGATGATGTTGGAGGAAGATATTCTGTTTTAACTCCTGTTGGATTATTACCTATTGCTGTTGCTGGCTTCGATATTCACGCCCTAGTTAAAGGAGCAGTTGAGATGCAAGAGTTCAACGAGAAGAACACTGCCATAGAAACCAATCCTGTTGCCTTATATGCTGCCACTCGTAATGCACTTTATAATAGTGGAAAAACCACCGAAATCATGGTGAACTACCAACCTACTCTTTATTATATGACAGAGTGGTGGAAGCAATTATATGGCGAAAGTGAAGGAAAAGAGAACAAAGGAATCTTCCCAGCTGGAGTGAGTAACACTACCGATTTACACAGTATGGGCCAATATATCCAAGAGGGAATTAGAAATCTCTTTGAAACAGTAATTAGTGTGGAGAAGAGCAAAAGAAAGCTCGAGATCCCATTGGATGCTGCCGACCTCGATGGTTTAAATTACCTAAAAGGAAAAACCATTACTGAGGTGAATTATAATGCAGAACTTGGAACTGCCATTGCTCACGTTGATGGTGGAGTACCCAATTTAAGAATCAGTATCCCAGAATTAAACGAAGAGAATATTGGCCAGTTGATTTATTTCTATGAGTTTGCCTGTGGATTAAGTGGTTATATTTTAGATGTAAACCCATTCGACCAACCAGGTGTTGAAGCCTATAAAAAGAATATGTTTGCTCTTCTGGGAAAACCAGGTTTTGAAGAAGCTACTAAAGCTATAAAGGCTCGCTTATAGCTGGCCTAGGTTCGACGACCCCTAGCTTAAGCTAGGGGTCGTCGAACCTAGGCTTTAAGCAAATGCTTGCATATCATGCAAGCGATGATATATCCCTTTTTCTTTGAGGAGCTCTTCGTGAATTCCTCGCTCTACAATTTCACCTTTATCTACTACAATAATCTCATCGGCATGTTGAATAGTCGACAAGCGATGTGCAATAATGAGTGAAGTTCTGTTCTTCATAAGGTTTTCCAAAGCTTGTTGAACGAGTCTTTCTGACTCAGTGTCGAGTGCTGATGTAGCCTCATCTAATATCATAATGGGTGGGTTTTTCAAAACTGCTCTCGCAATACTCAATCGCTGTCTTTGTCCACCAGATAATTTTTGTCCTCTATCACCAATAATGCTATCGTAGCCCTCCTCCATTTGCTCGATAAACTCATGAGCATTGGCGATTTTGGCTGCGTTTTTAACCTCCTCTAAAGTGACCTTGTCTTCAATTCCTAGAGCAATATTATTAAATACAGTATCATTAAAAAGAATAGACTCTTGAGTCACGATACCCATTAAACCACGCACATCATCAATTACAATGTCTTTAATATCTACTCCATCAATAGAAATACTTCCTTCTTGAGGATCGTAAAAACGTGGTAATAGATCGGCTAATGTTGATTTACCTCCTCCTGATGCCCCAACAAGCGCAATGGTTTTTCCTTTTGCTATCTTCAAGTTAATCTTTTTCAAGACTTCTACATGATTTTGATAGGAGAAGCTGAGGTCTTTATATTCAATAGTATCAATAAATTCTTTTTTAGCAATGGCTTGGGGCTTTTCTTCTATGATTTCAGGCGCATCTAATACGCCTTCTACTCTTTCCACTGAGGCCGCACCTTTTTGAATATTATAGAAAGCAGTGGTGATGGCTTTAGCTGGATTCAAAATCTGCGAGAAAATCCCTAAATAAACAAGGAATTCTGCTGCTTCCATTGTGGAATCTTCGCTTAGGATTAATCTACCGCCATACCAAAGAATGGTAACTACCACACCTACTCCCATAAATTCACTTAGCGGAGAGGCCATATCTCGTTTACGATATAGTTTAATCATCAACTTGGTATAATCTTGATTGATGGCTTGAAACTTCTTTTCGGTACTATTGATGGCTGTAAAGCCTTTGATAATTCTTAAGCCTCCAATGGTTTCTTCAATTACGCTCAATATAAAACCCATACTTTTCTGGCTTTTATCGCTGGTTCTTTTCAGACTTTTACCAATTTGACCAATCAAGAAGCCACTAATGGGCAATAATACCATCACGAAAATAGTTAAGCTTGGACTCATAAAAAACAAGACTGCAATGGAAGCAATTATGGCAATGGGTTCTCTAAAAACCGATTCCAAAGAGCTCATAATAGACCATTCTATCTCTAAAACATCAGAAGTCATTCTGGAGATAATATCCCCCTTTTTCTTTTCGCTAAAATAACTGATGGGAAGGATCAGTACTTTTTTATACATATCATTTCTTAGATCTCTCACCACACCATTACGTATGGGTGCCAAAAAGAACATGGCCAAATAACGAAAGAGATTTTTAAGGAAATATAGTCCTAGAATAATAAATGCGATATACAATAGAGTTTCCATTTCACCATGCATTTTAATCAGTTGTCCGGCATAGAAATTGAAATTCTCAGAGATGGAATCGAAGTTGAAAATATCAAGAGGAACAGCTTCCTCCGGAATATCCTGCATTTTAAAAAGCATATTTAGTATGGGGATAAACACCGCAAACGAAGCCAATGAAAAGATAACCGCCAAGATATTAAAGAATACATTCAAACTAGCGTAAGGCCAGTAGGGTTTAACATAGGTAAGGATTTTAAATAGCTTCTTCATGAAATATGCATTTTTACAATTCGCAAAAATAGTCAATTTGCCGCTTCTTTGTTTTTATTATCTTTGATATGGCTCAATTAACAATTTATAACATGAAGAAATTAGCATTTATAGCCCTATTTTTAGGATTAGGTTTGATGTCTTTCGGACAAAGTCTCAACGAAATCAATAGAGAACTCACATACAAAACCTGGGTAGATGGTGAAATAAGAAGTATTAATGGCTACGAAGTGAGGCGAGTAAATGGAGCCGATTATGGTGGTTCGAGAAATTCTACAACAGGTATGATTACTTCTATAGCCTATCATGATGCCGTTTCATCAGCTGAGAAGGCATACTTAGAATTTTACATTACTCGATATGAACAATCTTTAGCTAATATGAAATGGTTTATGTTTATCATTAGAGGAGAAGATGATAAAGAAAAACTGTGGGAGCATAAATTGGCATATAAATCTTCGGAACTACCCGCAGGAAACTTTTATTGGAATTACACCACCGTCCCTATTCCAGAAAATATACATCCTCCATTCTATATTTATATTCGCGATAGAAATATCCCTAACCTGACTAGCTTTAAGTTTAAGATAGAGAAGTAGAGAAGCTCCTATATATCTATAGTAAATATAGACTTATATCATTTCGCCTATTAGGTGTTTAAAACCCCCAATGTGTATTCGCAGGTTTACAAATGATCCGTTGTAACTAGGCTGGAGAGGATGTTTATCAAATAAAATTAGCCAATGGCAAAAAGGAGGAACTCTTGTAAATTAGCCAATCGTCAACAGCCATATGTGTGATTATTGTTAGAGACGAAAACCATATGGTTGGCAGTGCTAAGTTTATGGTGGATTAGTAAAAATATAATATACTACAAAAAAGCCAGCTATTCTGGTTAAGAGTAACTGGCTTTACTTGTATATTCCAATAAAGATTAGTCTATTACAGTCACTAAGTCATTTTTACTTTTTCTTACTTTTTTTAGATTCACCAACCAATCGTTTTCGGTATCACGATAACCTAGAGGAAGCATCACACAAGATCTTAATCCCTTTTCTTTTAGGTTTAAAATTTCATCTACAGCAACAGGATCAAATCCTTCTAAAGGTGTTGCATCAACTCCTTCAAAAGCAGCCGCTGCAATGGCTTGTGAAAAAGCAATATAAGCCTGACGAGCTGCATGATTGAAGTTCACCTCTGCATCTCTTTGTGGATAAGCTCCCAAAAGCAACTGACGGTAATCTTCCCAGCCTTGGTTTTTGAAACCACGTACCTCATTGGTTAAGTCGAACATCTTATTGATACGATCCTCGGTATAGGTATCCCAAGCAGCAAACACTAATAAATGAGAACAATCAGTAATCACTGACTGATTCCAACTTACGGGTTTGATTTTCTCTTTTATTTCTTGGTTGGTAATCACAAACACCTCGAATGGTTGCAATCCACTTGATGTAGGAGCCAAAGAGATGGCTTCAATAATATTATCGATTTTTTCTTGTGCTACTTTTTCACCATTCATGGCTTTGGCAGCATATCTCCAGTTTAATTTATCTAACAATTCCATTTTTATCATTTTTATGTGTTAGAAAAGCTTTAAAGCTTAATGCTATCCCAAGCCGCTTCAAAAGCCTTTTCTAAAATTTGTTCATTTAATTTACAGTGGGATCTGTTTTTGGTATTCATTAAAAAAGCCATAGGATAAATGGTGAATGCGTACAATAAATAAGGAGAGATTTTTTTAATTAAAGCCTCCTCTTGTCCACGATTCCATAAATCGAGAAGCGGTTGCAAATGCCTCAATCCTTCTTGCCTGCTTTTTTCATCTAAAATAGGTGTATTGTCGCATTGATCTAAAAAAGAAGACTCCTCAGTTTGCTTGATTTTAAAACCAGCAATACGATACCAGATTTTCCTGAAACTCTCCTTTACTGGATCATCCTCTTTAAAATCTTTAAATGCTTCTTTACTAAATGCTGCTTTTATACTCAAATATAACTGATTCACTAAATCCTGCTTGTTCTCAAAATAAAGATAGATGGTTCCAGGAGATACCTTGGCCAGTTTGGCTACCTTCGACATGGAAGCCTCTTGTATTCCTCCTTGATTGATCAGCTGAAGGGTAGCTTGCAATAATGCCACTCTCTTGTCCTTGCTCTTTTGAAGTTTTGGTATCAATTTGTTCATCTTATCTATTTGAGAAGGCAATATTACAAAATATGAATGAACGTTCATTTATTTGTCAATTAAATAACATATTCAGTAAGAACAATCAATAAAGAAACTATCAAATGATCAGAACTTTCACAATATATCGCCCCCAATAAAAGTGTTGAATATACAGTTAACAGAAAGGCTAGTTTCGGATCTTAATTACCTTGTTAATTTTTTTTATGTGGAATTACAAATAGGAAATAAGGTGCTTTTGGTTCATAGAGTTAAAATCTTTAGGGAGTGGAGTTCGAATGAAAGTCAGAGGGGATTGTTAGTGTTAAACAAACTCCCAAAGCTTCATTCCCATCAATAGACTAAATAAAGCAAAGGCAATAAAAAGTAAGAAATTAATAAAAATAGAATTCTTCAAGACCTCATTTTTTCTATTATTGAGCCAGAATAAGGTAAAAGCTAGAAAAGGCATAAACATGCTACCTGTAACGGCATAGGCAATGATAATCCATACTGGTTTCTGAAAAAAGAGAAGAACTAGAGGAGGTAAAGCAATAAATGCTAGGAAATATTTATAGGAATTGTCTTTACTCAAATCAATATTTGAAATAGAAGAATGAGTCATTGAGTTTGAACGAGTACGCATATAGTCGGCAAATAGAAATGGAACCCCTTGCCACACCCCAAGCATAGAACTAAAAACAGCACCCCAAAATCCCAATAAAAAGATCCATTTTCCCACTTCACCGCTATTTTCGCCTATTTTATCAGCTAATGACAGCACCATTCCGTTTCCATTTACCACTTCGGGCTGTAATTGGGCCGCAATAATCATAATGGCCATTCCAAAAAGTCCGGTTAAAATATAGGCAACAGATAAGTCTATCTTTACTTTAGGCAAAAAGGAAACACTATTCCACTCTCGCTCTTTAATCCAATATCCATAGGAAAGTAAAGTAACAGAACCTCCAACTCCACCAATGATTCCTAGAATTAACCAAATGGATCCCTTAGGAATGCTTGGGAGAAAAGTTCCTTTTATTACCAAAGACCAATTAGGTTGTGAGATAATGGTGGTCAATATTACGATGATAAACATCAAAGCTATCATCGCCTTCATGATGCGTTCAAAGAAGTTATATTGGAAAAACAGAACCAAAACAAAGGCTAAAACTGCATGAATAATTCCCCATTGGGCCACTGAAAGAATAGGAAATATGGCATGAGCGGCTAAGCCGCAAGCACCTGATAATGCCGCTCCAACTATAAAAGACCAAATGATTAAATATGATAAGAAATAATAGGAAACCCAGGAAGGGAAATAGGATTTCCAGGCTTCAATCATAGATTTTCCGGAAGCCAATTGCCAGCGAGCAATACCTTCGTTTAGTGCGTATTTTAATAAAGCACCTAATAAGGCACTCCATAATATGACATAAGAAAAATGAGCTCCGCCCACAGAGGCAGCTACTAAATCACCCGCTCCAACTCCAGTAGCTGCAACTACTAAACCAGGCCCCAGGTCTTTAACCAAACTTTTCAGCCTCACTCTACTAGGATTTTAGCTCTCCATTTACCCTCCTCCAAGCGCATTCTCTTCTTAGCAAAAAGTTTCATGATGATTCCGGATACAATGACTCCAGAAGCTACCCATATTCCTTGTTCATCAATGGATTGATTATTAATCAAATCTAATCCCAAATATAAAGCTCCTCCACTTATCAATGCACTTCCTGTGATATTGAGACCATATCGAAGTTTATAGATGATTTCAATATCCTTGATCTTAACTTCATGAACGAAATCAACCACCATCATACTATCACGAATGACATTTATGGGGCCGGAGATTCTGAGACCATCTATGGTTTTGAGGTCGATATTATTTCCTGCATAATAGATTTTATTATTTACCGTCCCCGGTTTCTCAACTACAAGCATGTTTTGTGCTATAAGGCAGGGGGCTAAAAAGAGGAAGAAAAGTAAGTATAGAAATCGCATCACTATATTTTATCATACAAATATGGAGATAATAAACGGGATATGCTTTCGCTTTTAACTTATTTTTAAAATTCTCTGATAAAAGAGACTATACTGTAACTTGGATTTAACAGATTATTGAAAATCTCTTCAAAATATAGAATAGTAAAAGCCCGTATAAATAGTATCTTTGTTACCAATGTTTGCAACTTGGCATATCGACGCAATTTGGATCAGTATTGCTTTCATAGCTGGCTTTTTGGCTAAAAAAGTAAATCTACCTCCTTTAATAGGATTCTTGGCTACAGGATTTTTATTGAACTTTATTGGTATGTCAGAAGGTAATATTGCTATTCATGCCTTAGCGGAATTGGGTGTGATGCTTTTATTATTCAATATTGGGCTTAAAATAAATCTTAAATCACTGCTGCATAAGGAAATATGGGCTAGTGCAGGGATTCATTCTGTTATAACTACACTGGTGTTTGCAAGTTTGATAAGCATTATTTCTACCATTGGGTTAGGATATTTGACTCCTCTTAGTTTTAAAACTGCTCTGATCATTGGATTCGCTTTAAGTTTTAGCAGTACTGTTTTTACCATTAAAATATTAGAGGAGCGTGGAGAAGTCAATTCCTTCCACGGAAATATAGCCATTGGGATACTGGTCATACAAGATGTTCTGGCGGTTATCTTTTTAACGATTTCAAAGAATGAAATCCCTAGTCTTTGGGCTCTTGGACTTCCGGTTTATCTCTATTTAATAAGATTTCTCTTCTATCGCATTTTAAAAACCATTGATCACGGAGAGCTATTAACGCTTTTTGGCTTTTTTGCAGCTTTTGTGGCAGGTGCAATGAGTTTCGATATGGTGGGTTTAAAAGCTGACTTAGGGGCGCTTATTATGGGGGTTTTATTGGGAAATCATGGTCGGGCTAAAGAACTATCTACACATATGGGTGGCTATAAAGATTTCTTTCTGATTGCCTTCTTTTTTGAGATAGGACTGTCAGGATTACCCACTTGGAGTACCTTGCTCATTGCTGTAATCATGACAATGATGCTGGTTTTAAAATCGGGTCTTTTTATGTACTTGTTTACTCGTTTCAATCTTCGAGCGCGTACCTCTTTGCTAACAACGTTAAGCTTGTCAACATATAGTGAATTTGGTTTGATAGTAGCGGCAATTGGTGTGCAAGCAGGTTGGATGGAGTCAAGTTGGTTGGTTACTTTAGCATTAGCTTTGAGTTTATCATTCTTAATAGCTGCTCCATTTAACCATAGAGCACATGAGATATTCAACCATTTTAAACCACAACTAATGCGTTTGAATTCCAGTAAAGTTCACCCCGATGACGAACCAAGCAATTTAGGAGATGCTGAGGTGTTGGTTTGTGGGATGGGAAGGATAGGACGTTCCGTTTATCGGCAAGTTTGCCAAGAATATAATGACAAAGTAGTTGGAGTGGATTATAATCATGATACTGTGGAAGGAGCTCAGTCAGAAAATAAGAATGTGATTTGGGGAGACGCTACAGATAGTAATTTTTGGCAAAATGTAGATTTAAGTAAAATTAATATGATATTCTTGTCTTTTAGTAATCATACCTCTAATGTAAATACAAGTATTGAACTTAAAAATATTGAGCACAGTGGAATTAAAATTGGTGCAGTATGTGAGTTCCGCGATCAGGCCAAAGAACTTCACGATAATGGAGTAGATTTCATTTATAACGCCCGCGAACAAGTTGGGAAGGAGTTTGCTAAGGAGTTTTTATTGAATCATTCTGAGTCTAATTGAGTTTTTCAAGTAAGTAGAAAAAAGAAAGGCTGGTTTCCTCATTAATTTTCTGTAGTATTATTAATCAAAGTTTGAAATTAACCTACATATATTTGCATTAAGGCACTACAAAACAAAGATCCTATCTAACATCAATTTAATGATGAAATTTATGCTCCTTTGAATTATCAGAAAGCCTACTCAAATACAAATTCCCAAAAGCAGGACCAACCCCATGCCCGAATATATGAAACAGCAAATTATTAATGGGCAAACCATTATAGGTGCCAAAGAGAATTTAGAAGCACAATTGCAAAATAGCAAAGCTGAATATAGCAATGCCTTCAATCATATATTGGCCCGCTATACTCACGATACTGTAAATAATAATAGCGATAGTATTTTGTATTTATTAAGTCAATCACAGAATATAGAATCGCGCTATCAATTGGCAGGTATTTACTTACAGAATAATGAAACCACAGCTGCCAATCAAGTATTGAACTCCATAGCAACAGACTTTACTTTGGATAATGAGGATGCCTACGAATTAGATAAATTGCAAGAATATTATCAGATATTGGCCAATGTAAAAAACAATAATAGAAGTATTTATGAGCTAACTGATACTGAAAAAGCTGAAATACTTCTATTATCAAAGGATACGGTGAATTTAGCTTCGGCTTGGGCTCGCAATTTACTCATCTATTTGGGCGAGAAAGAATATCAAGCCCCCATATATTTACCGGAGTTCGAAAACAAATCGGCTCTAATTACCGAGCCTTTTGATATAAATATACCAAAAGAAGAATATGCTGAAATCAATATGTATCCCAATCCAGCCAGAGATTATGTGATTTGTGAATACGATATTAAAATAGCATTTCAATCGGCCGAATTGGTGATTACAGAAACCTCCACCGGTAAGCGTTTAGATAACATTGCCATCGAACAAAAACAAGACAGTAAGACCATAGATTTAAAATCATTTAAATCAGGCAACTATATTATTACTCTAAAAATTGATGGTAAAGCTATTAATAGTACCACATTCAATATTATTAAGTAAATTTGGAAGATGAGAATCCGGCAGGAATTGACAAAGTCAATTCCTGCCTTTCTAAAAAATACAATTATGAAATCAACGATCCTATTAATTCTAATTCTTTTTTTAAGTTTATCTTCCTTTTCACAATATATATACTCCGATACTACTTGGGAAAGATGGTATGGAGTACAAAATAATGATGAATCGGCTCTGGCTTATAAAAACGATATAGAACATTATGATAAAGGCTATATTTTCCATGCCAATTATGAAGAAATAGCAGACGGGAAAACCTTTATTAAAAAAACAGATATAAATGGCTATTATCTTTGGGAAAGGAAATTGGACTCTACTTATCAGACTTATATGCTATCTATGAAGAATGTCCATAATGGAGGACTTGTAATGTGTGGTGTTAGCTACTATAATGATATAGGTAATCCTTGGGTAGCCAAGCTAAATGCCTGTATGGAGGTGGAATGGTGTAAATTGTTTGAGTGGCCCGAATATTCATTTGCTAAGGATATAGCTATAGATAATAACGGTGATATTATTGTTTTATGCTATGGTTTTGGTTATGGCGATATAGAACGTATTAATTTAATCAAACTGGATACTGAAGGTCATATTATTTGGAAGGGTGATTATGCTACCATGGATGATTACCCTGTGATTTGGAATGCCGTGCCTGATAAAATATTAATAAGCGAAGAAAATGATTATTATTTATCTGGGAAGGCTGAATGGCCAATTAATAATGACCCCTCACAAGGTTGGGGTACTCGGTCTTTATTTATAAAGGTTAATCCCAACGGGGAAGAGGAGTGGATATTGCCTTTTGGAATTTATGATAGCCTATATACCCAACCTTGGAGTATTCACAATTTGTCAGAAGGAAATTTTGTAGCTATAGGCAGTAACTATCAAACCCATCACCCTGTTATGATGTATTTTAATGAAAATGGAGAAGAACAATCTTTTGTTTCAAAGCAAATTATGCCTGAGAATTATTTCGCCACTCGATTAGGGGAAGCCATTCAAATAAGTGACACTAGCTTTTTTAGTATTTTTTTATATAAAAATACCTCAGAGGAATACACCTATCATTCTGGATACATTAAATTCGATACGGCTCTAAATATCATAGACTATAAAGAAGATGACAGGTGGACTGGGCCTTCAGATTTAGTACACACTTATAATGACAAAATCGTAACCGTAGGAAGAATGAAAGAAAATAATTCCTCTGGTAAATATGATATTTATATGAGCAAACGTAATCAGGACTTTAATTATGATACTGTATACCCCAATTGGACAGGGCAATACGATAGTTTATGCCCTGGTGGTGTAGTTTCTGGGTTTTTACCCTATACCTGCCATACTATTGTGGGTATAGATGAATTACAAAGCCCTAAGCATTATGCCCAAACAAAAGATAAAATAGAGTTGCAAATACATCCTAATCCTGCCCATACCATTGCTAAGCTAATCATCGAAAATAAAAATGAAGTTACAGGTTTGCAATTATCAGTGTATAATCAAACTGGCGAGGAGGTTTATCAAAAGAAATTAGCCAATGGTATAAAGGAGGAGGCCTTAAATATTAGCCAATGGTCATCAGGTATGTATGTGATTATAGTAAGAAGCGAAAACCATATGGTGGGGAGTGCTAAATTGGTGGTGGAGTAAAACAAGATAACAAACCATCAAAAGTTCTACATTTAATATGATACCAAATGTACACCAAAATGCGCTTTTAAGCCATTTTGCTTGTTACATTGGTTTATGCCGATATATAATCAAATCGGCTTTATGACCATAGGGAAATAAAGTCAAATTTTGATTAATCATCGGTATAATTAAGTAAATTTGGAAGATGAGAATCCATGGGAGATAGGAATGCAATTTATTTGCATTCCTTTTCCCTTTTTAAAATAAAGCAAATGAGAAATTTTCTAATAAATATATTTCTGTTTTTTTCAATTTATGCAAATGCTCAATTTATCTACTCTGATACCACTTGGGAAAGGTGGTATGGGGCGCAAAATAATAATGAATCGGCTTTGGCTTATAAAAATGATATAGAACATTATGATAAAGGTTATATTTTCCATGCCAATTATGAGGAATTCATGGAGGGTAAAACTTTTATTAAAAAAACGGATATAAATGGTTATTATCTTTGGGAAAGAAGAATGGATTCTACCTATCAAAACTATATATTATCCATGAAGAATCATGAAGATGGTGGACTTATTATGTGTGGGATAAGCAATTTTACAGGCGTTGCTAATCCGTGGGTATCCAAATTAAATGCCTGTATGGAGGTAGAATGGTGTAAAATATTTGAATGGCCCGAATATTCTTTTGCTAAGGATATAGCGATTGATAAGAATGGGGATATTATTGTATTGTGTGCAGATTATGGAGAGTTGTATGAAGAGCGTATTAATTTAATTAAACTGAATACTGAAGGACATATTATTTGGAAGGGTGATTATGCTACCATGGATGATTACCCTGTGATATGGAATGCCATGCCAGATAAGATATTGATAAGTGAAGAAAATGACTATTATATAGCTGGAGAAGCAGAATGGCCAATTAATAATGACCCCTCCCAAGGTTGGGGAACTCGGTCTTTATTTATTAAGGTTAATCCTAATGGGGAAGAGGAATGGATATTGCCCTTTGGTATTTATGATAGCCTATATAGTAAACCTTGGAGTATTCACAATTTATCTGAAGGGAATTTTGTAGCTATAGGCAGTAACTATCAAACCCATCACCCTGTGTTGATGTATTTTAATGAAAATGGAGAAGAGCAATCCTTTGTGTCAAAGCAAATCATGCCTGAGGATTATTTTTCCACCCGTCTGGCTGGATCTATTCAAATTAGCGACACTAGTTTTATCAGTATTTGGCGGTATTTGTATACCATTGAAGAGTATAATTACCACTACGGATATATTAAATTTGATACGGCTCTTAATATCATAGACTATAAAGAAGATGACAGATGGAAAGACCCAGCTAATTTAATTTATAGCTATAATGACAAAATCGTAACCGTAGGTAGAATGAAAGAGAATAATTCCTCTGGTAAATATGATATTTATATGAGCAAGCGTAATCTGGACTTTACTTATGATACTGTATACCCCAATTGGACAGGGCAATACGATAGTTTATGCCCTGGTGGTGTAGTTTCTGGGTTTTTACCCTATACCTGCCATACTATTGTGGGTATAGATGAATTACAAAGCCCTAAGCATTATGCCCAAACAAAAGATAAAATAGAGTTGCAAATACATCCTAATCCTGCCCATACCATTGCTAAGCTAATCATCGAAAATAAAAATGAAGTTACAGGTTTGCAATTATCAGTGTATAATCAAACTGGCGAGGAGGTTTATCAAAAGAAATTAGCCAATGGTATAAAGGAGGAGGCCTTAAATATTAGCCAATGGTCGGCAGGTATATATGTCATTATTGTAAGAAGCGAAAACCATATGGTGGGGAGTGCTAAATTGGTGGTAGAGTAGGTCAACAAAGAGTTAGTGTTAAAACAAAATCCGTTTAGCCTAAGGCTAAACGGATTTTGTTATTTCTAGGTTAAATTCCACTTTGTATTAGCAAAGAACCTATCCAATCTCACGTGACTGATAAGAAATCTCCGAGAACGAGGCTTGGTCTTTATGAAAAACAAGGAGTTTACATGTGTAAATGACTGTTTTCAAAAAGATTATAACGAAGTTATCGGAGTTTTCTTGAAGTCACTATTTACTCATTCTCGCCAATAAAGCGTTCCGCTTCAATAGCAGCCATACAACCTGTTCCGGCTGCAGTAATCGCTTGACGATAAGTTTTATCTTGTACATCACCTGCTGCAAAAACACCAGGAATATTTGTTGCTGTACTTCCTGGAATCGTATTGATATATCCAGTTTCGTCCATATCAATTTGTCCTTTGAATATTTTAGAGTTTGGCGTGTGACCAATAGCTACAAAGAAACCATCGATATTGATTGTTGTTTCTTCGTTGGTCTTATTATTTAATAATAATGCCCCAGTTACTGTTTTTGCAAAACCTTGAGAAGTTCCAAGAATTTCTTTGGTATTATGATTCCAAAGGATTTCTATTTTTGGATTTTTCTTCACTCTTTCTTGCATAGCTTTAGAGGCTCTTAACTCGTCTCTTCTCACAATCATGTATACCTTATTACAGATATTAGCTAAGTAGGAAGCCTCCTCAGCAGCAGTATCACCACCACCTACAACAGCAACATCTTTTCCTTTATAGAAGAAACCATCACAAGTAGCACAAGCAGATACTCCACCACCATTATACTCTTCTTCAGAAGGTAGTCCTAACCACATAGCAGAAGCACCTGTAGCAATAATTACGGTCTCAGCTTCAATCATATTACCATCATCGGCTTTACAGATAAATGGTCTTTTTGAGAAGTCAGCTTCTACAATTTCGCCCCATCTTACTTGAGTTCCATATCTTTCAGCTTGTTTCTTCAAGTCTTCCATCATAGCAGGACCATCAGTTCCTTCTGGATAACCTGGAAAATTCTCTACTTCTGTAGTAATAGTTAGCTGACCACCTGGCTGCATTCCTTGATACATCACAGGATTAAGTGCTGCACGACCAGCGTAAATACCAGCTGTGTAACCAGCAGGACCTGAACCAATGATCAGGGTTTTTACTTTCTCTATAGCCTCGCTCATTATAGTATTATTTATTTGTGTATTCAATTTTAAATGTGTTCAGTCTAAAACTGTGCCATTAGCAAATAAATAAATTTAGCACAGCTTTGTCTGCAAATTTAGCCAAAAAAATAAGAAGCTATGACTGTTTTTGTGACAAAGTGACTGTCGAGTTTAATATAAGAATGTTTTTCTTTAGAATGAAGAACTAATACCAATGATAAAATGAAGTTAGGATTAAATTTAATCTTAAAAAAAACGTATGATTTCCTATCGGTAATAACCATTGCAATAATGAAATGCCTTTATAACTAATTTCTTTATACAATTGTATAAATTGATTGTTATGGCCATTCTCATATCAACAAAAAAGCCAATAAAATGATTTTAATGGCTTTTTCTTTCCTCTTTAAGTAAGTAATTCTGAATTACTCATTATTCTGAATCAGAGTAGCATTTTCTTTTGGGCTATAGAATATCTCAATATCAGCTACATCTCTAAGGAAGTCTATTTTGGTGATTTCATATCGGATGATAGTAATTCCAGTTCTATTTTGAAGGTCTTCTCTCAACTCTTCTTCTTTCATTTTATGAATATTCTCAATCTTTTCGTAAATAATACGAAGAGATTTTTCTTCTTTTAATAAGAGCCTTTTTTCGAGGAACCAAAGTCCTGCTACAATAGCTGCATTAGTAAATAACAATTCGGAATAGCTCACTTTTTTACTAGCCAAAGCATTCATTACCGATATGCCTATCACCACAAATAAATAGGTCATTTCCTTGATAGGAATAGCATCGGTTCGATAACGAATAATCCCAAAGATAGCAAACAAACCAAGTGCAAACCCTAATTCTAGCTTTACATTATTAAGCAAAAAACTCAAAAGGAAAACGGTTCCTCCAATGGCAATATAACTAAAGTAAAAGTCTTTTCGCTTGCTTGTTCTGGCATACATATAATGTATGACCAAAAGAATCATAATGGAGTTGAGAGCAAATCGAACCACTAATTCTGTAAAATCAGGAACATTGATTAATTTAATATCTAAAAACCGAAAGCTGTCTTCCCAAGTTGGAGTATCGACAATATTTTCTGCTGTTTTTGAGACATTCAATATTGTATTTTGGATGAATTTCAACATATATATTTGTTTTTCAATATTTGCACAAAGAAGCCAAGCTCTAATAAACTTGTTATTTCTTCATGCAAATTTAATATTATAATTTGTTATTTGGCGTTAAGTTTAATAGCCTTATAAACTATCTTATTTTGATAAGTAGCTTTCCACATTATTATTTCTAGTTTGCACATGTGATTGAAGCTCATATAATGCCTCATCAAACTCAGAAGCATAACGGAGGAAGGTATAACCCTCTTCTTCTGCATATGCATAATCATGTAACATTTCATAATAATTCTCATAAGTGCTAACCATCTTGCTAGGGATAAACACCTCATCAATAAATTGTTGTAAATATAGATTATATAAGGCATCATATTCCTCAATATCTTTAATATATCTGAGAAGGGGCCAGTTATCATTAACTTCATTTAATGACAGACTCAATGCTCCACCCTGTTTTCCTTCTTGTAAGGCTTCATTATTATCCCAAGGAATCCATGTGAGTTTATGATTAGATGGATTATTATATAGATAATAATTATGTGTCATGATCCCATAAGTATCCCAGTTTTGCATAGTTGTATTGGCAGCCATCCATTTAATGAATGTGTCTACATCAAAAATAGACTCTAGGCTGGTTTTCCAAGTATCAGGATTTATGGTTCTTTCTGAACTATTAATGATATCATACAAAGATTGTACATCGGCATAATTAGCTAACTCTTCATTGGTTTTTACCTCCATTTCTCCTTCATCGAAAGTACCTTGTGCAAAAGAAGCCGCATCACCATCGGGTTTGTATAGGTTTCCGCTATCATCAGAAAACTGGCTTTCCAATACAGTATCGTCCACTTCTTCTACAATTGTATAAACTCCAAAGTATTGAGGTCCATCACCAAAATCAACATAAACCACGCAAAAGGAGGTTTGAGCTGAAGCCAAGCCAAATTCTCGAAACAAATCTGCGCCTACTTTTTCACGCATCAATGAGGCATCATCATAATTATTATTCAGATTGAGTTGTTTGAAACCGTAAAACCTTTGATTGGGATAATCGGGCATGGCATCTTCAAACTGATCGAAATCTAGCTTTAAAGAGAGTTTATTGTTCCCCGATTGGTAGGCGGAAGTCAAACTGGAATTGCCTTTATACCGAATCCCAACATTATACCATTCTATGCCTTCATAATTAAAAGAACAAGGTACCCAAACAGGATCGTAATCAGATGATGTAGCATCTACACCAAATCCACCACCAGGCCCTCCTCCGCTACTACCTATGTTTTCATCTAAATCGTTTTGCATAATTGTGTAATTGTCACTACTGATGACAATATCAAATCGTTGAACTTTATTTTGATTAAACACAATGGAATAATCTGGTGAAACAGAAGAACCATGGGTACTTTCGCTCCAGTCAGAATAGTCTATTCCTTCCGTATCTACAACAACAATATCATCTTTTCGGCATCCACTGGCCAACATTGTGATAGAAAATAATAATATGATATAAGCTTTCATAGGTTTTGTTTTTAGAATTTGAATTTATAAGTAAGATTTACGATATGTTTGTTATAATAGGATGTTCTATAATAATCGAATTTGTAATCGAGTCCAATACTGTTTTTCTTATTAATTTTGTAATCGGCACCAGCAAAATACCTCATTTTATACAAACCATCTCCCGATAATTCCTGAAATGCTTCCAAGCCAATAGCAGGTGTGATTTTACACTTTGGGATATCATATTGAACACCGATCTTATATCTAAGATAATTACTTCTTTCGGTCTTAAAATCCTCATCCGCATCGTTAGTATAACTCAAACGTAAAAACGGGCTAAAGTCATTAAATTCCTTTTTAAACTTAAGAAACACACCATATCGTGAAGCATATTCGGTATCCTTAACATCTCTTGGATTAACCACAAAACGATAACGAACACCAGCTTTAAATACCTTACTGAATTTATAATCTGCTTGCAATTGAAAATGATAATTGTCTATACTGAAATCCTCATCGAACCTGAGCTCTGGTGAAAAGCTTAAACTTAACTTCTTGATTGGTTTAAAGATAATCTCGGCACTCGTTCTTCCTTGGAACTCGTTAATAGTGGTTTGAGCATAATTAACTGAAACAATACCTAAGATTATTAATATGATAATATATTTCTTTTCCATCCACTTCATATTTCCCTCCTCTTATTTTTATGATGAATATGGCGTAAAAATATAGTCTGAAATGGCTTTCAGAAAATGAAATCAATAGGAAATGATATTTAATCTATAGACAGGGTAATTTCCCCTATGAATTTTTTGAGGATGTTTCGAATAAATAGTTTTCTAATGATTCTGAAACTCTTATTAATGATTCTATTTCTTTTTTCTCCACATACCAAAAACCAGGACGAAGGATGGAGATATAAGATTTATTTTTGAGCTGAGAAACAAAATCTATATCCTTTTCATTTACCGAAATACACATAGCAGGATCTAAGGATAAAGCTTTGAGTATAGCTTTTTGAATCTTGTTTTTGGATAATAGCTTTTTAGCTTCTTGAGCATGATTAGTAGTAATGAGTACTTTTGAGTCAAATGATTTGGAGCCCGTCTTTAAATGTTTACTTCTTCCAAATAATTGAAGTTTATGAAGGATGGTTTTGCTTCGAATATGAATTTTGACTTCTTTGGAAATAGAAATTGGGATGAAAGTTCCACAATAGGTTGATAATTCAATAGTAGGAGTATGGTAATCGTAAAACCAAAGTAAAAAACTTTCTTCTGAAGGATTTAGTGGAGTGAATGCCGTTCTTTTATACTTAATGATTCTACGAATTCCCTTGGGTTTTGGATAGGGTGTTTCCTTTATTGTTATTTCTCTTTTGCTCGACTTAGCATAATCCTGAAGTATTTCGATATTTGTTTTTTCCATGGTGCTTATTTTACTATGGTTGCTTTGACCAAATGACACTTATTAATATTGCATTGGAGAAGTCTTCTCCATTGATGATCTGATTGTCATCAACACCTCCCAAAAAACCAATGCTGTTGCACTCCGAATCGTATATCTCAGAACCCTCATCTGTTTCACAATCACCAGGATTAAAAAGGTATACTTCTCCTCCCTGAAACTCATACTTTCTTACATCTACTGCCACAATACAATCTGTTTCGGAGTTAAAATCTTTTATCAATTGCTCAATACATGCGGGAGTACCATCCGCAATATCATATTTCTTACAAGCCGAAACTGATAAAATAATAAGGAGAATATAAAGGAATCCGATTTTTTTCATAGATTGTAAAGGTATATTAATTGAGGCTTCATTCTATAAGAAAAAAACTTAAAAGTTGAGTTTCACTTGGTTTCCTTCTTAATTATACCCAATCTAAATATATAGTTCTGGTGTTTTTTAATGGTAAAACAAAATGGTTATTTCTGTATTTTTGCAAACGATTGAAATCCCGAGGGGCAGGGAAGCTAGCTACCCAAATCTAGCGAAAAAGAAAGAGTCCACAAGAAACCTTGAAATATTTTTAAGGTCAAGAAATATAAAAAACTCATGCAAAAGTTATTATTGTTAGGTGCTGAAGCCATTGCGCAAGGTGCAATTGACGGCGGTATGTCTGGTGTTTACGCATATCCGGGCACTCCTTCAACTGAAATAACAGAATATGTGCAACATTACGATTTAGCTAAGGAGCGCAATATTCACAGCCAGTGGTCAGCTAATGAAAAAACTGCTATGGAAGCAGGACTAGGAATGTCATATGCCGGAAAACGAGCTATGGTTTGTATGAAACACGTTGGATTAAACGTGGCAGCCGATGCTTTTATAAATTCCGCTATCACAGGTTCCAATGGTGGACTACTCGTAACAGTGGCCGATGATCCAAGCATGCACTCTTCACAAAACGAGCAAGACAGTCGTTATTACGGAAAATTTGCTCAAATCCCAATTTTGGAACCTGCCAGCCAACAAGAAGCTTATGATATGGCTTATTTTGGTTTTCAATTGTCCGAAAAATTCAGTATTCCAGTGATGATTAGAATCACTACTCGCCTAGCTCACTCCAGAGCAGGTGTGGAAAGAAAACCTTTACTCGATCAAAACGAACTCATTTTACCTTCTAATCCGACTCAATTTGTTCTTCTTCCATCCATTGCTAGAAAACAATACAAAGGATTATTAAACAGCTTCGCTGGTTTCATAGAAGATTCTGAAGAGTCTCCATTCAATCATTATTTTGAAGGAACTGATAAGAAATTAGGAATTATAGCTTGTGGGTTAGCCTATAATTACTTGATGGAAAATTATTCTGAAACCGAATTGACTCATCCTCTATTAAAGATTGGTCAATATCCTATGCCACGCGCCAAGGTTGAAAAGCTAATGAAGGAATGTGACGAGGTATTAATACTTGAGGATGGTTATCCAATTATTGAGGAGTTATTAAAAGGTTATTTAGGCAAGGAAAAAGTTCACGGTCGTTTAGATGGTAGTTTACCCCGAGATGGTGAGTTAAATCCTAACCTCATTGCAAAAGCATTAAAGTTAGCCAGCGAAGAAGAAGTAACTGAGATTTCTGAAGATGTAAAAGATATCGTTAAAAATCGCCCACCTGCCATGTGTGTAGGTTGTGGTCATATTGATGCTTATAACGCCTTAAACGAAGCTTTAAGTGATTATGGTGTAGGTAGAGTATTTAGTGATATTGGATGTTATACTTTAGGTGCACTTCCTCCTTATAATGCCATTAATAGTTGTGTAGATATGGGAGCTTCTATCACTATGGCAAAAGGGGCCGCCGATGCTGGTTTAGTTCCTGCTGTTTCTGTTATTGGAGATTCAACATTTACTCACTCTGGAATGACAGGATTAATTGATGCTGTGAACGAAAGCAGCCCAATAACAGTTATGATTTCCGATAACTTCACTACTGGTATGACAGGCGGACAAGATTCTGCTGCACTAGGTAAAATTGAAGATATTTGTAAAGGAATCGGTGTAGATCCAGAGCATATCATTGTCTTCACTCCTCTTAAGAAAAATCATGACGAAATGGTTGCGATTATGAAAAAGGAATTGGCTTATAAA
This sequence comes from Lentimicrobium sp. L6, assembly GCF_013166655.1. Lineage (NCBI taxonomy): Bacteria > Pseudomonadati > Bacteroidota > Bacteroidia > Bacteroidales > Lentimicrobiaceae > Lentimicrobium > Lentimicrobium sp. L6. The sequence continues at coordinate 1,884 of NZ_JABKCA010000011.1, read as the reverse complement.
GGTGTTTCTGTCATTATTCCTCGTCGCCAGTGTATTCAAACTACTAAGAATGTAGCCTTAAATGAAAGAATCAGAGAATTGAACCTCAGATAAAAAATATAAAAAAATGAAAACAGATATTATATTAGCAGGAGTTGGTGGACAAGGTATTCTTTCCATCGCTGCAACTATTGGCATGAGTGCTTTGTCCAATAATCTTCATTTGAAACAAGCCGAGGTTCATGGAATGAGCCAAAGAGGAGGAGCGGTACAGTCACACTTCCGTTTATCTTCTAAGCCTATTGCTTCCGATTTAATTCCTAAAGGTGGATGCGACATTATTTTGTCAGTTGAGCCTATGGAGTCATTGAGATACATTGATTTCTTAAAGAAAGATGGCTGGATTATTACCAACTCAACACCTTTTGTAAATATCCCTAATTATCCCGATGTGGATGAGGTGATAGCTAAAATTAAAGAAAGAAAGAATGTGATTATTTTGGATGCTGATAAAATTGCAAAAGAAATAGGTTCTCCACGTTCCAGTAATATCGTCGCCTTAGGAGCCGCTACTCCATTTATCGATATTCCATTTGAATCTTTTGAGGAGGCTATCAAATTAATCTTTAAGAAAAAAGGAGATAAAATTATCAATGCAAATATTGAAGCACTAAGAGCTGGGCGAGCTGTTGCAGATGCAAGATAGTATACAAGAATTAGAGAAGTCTAATCATTAATAAAAAATGCTGCAATCCTATCGGATTGCAGCATTTTTTTATCATATTTTAAAACATTATTCCATTGATGTCCAAATAGAATTGTTCCATTCTGCAGGATTAGCCGTTTTCCAAGAGCTATGTCCTGTAGTTTTTAAAGTTTCCAAATTTTCAATAGTAGTCGATTTCCACAATTTTAAATCTGCTATATCTTCTTCACTTAATTTGTTTTTGTTTACTACAACAACACTAGGTACACCAAAAGTATTTATAACCTCTTTTTGCCAAGGATATGTTTCGGCCTCCATAGTAATGGGAGTATAGTATTCGGCCCAACCATTCACGTTTTCAAGGCTAGCCAATTGCATTTTCAAAGGAAAATTAACAGGAATAGTAGCAATCATTTCATAAGGAGCTGCAGCAACCACAAAGAAAGCATCAATTTTATTAAGCAATAAAGCTTTCATGGCATCTTGTGTATTCAGATTCCTATTTTTCCAATCTAATTTGCTGGAGTTTTGTATGTAGATAGCTGTACTATAGGTCCCTTCACCACTGTTTCCGATTCCTACAGTTTTACCACTTAAATCATTTAATGAATTAATACCAGAGCCCTCTTTACTTACTAAATGTATTTCCTCTGTGTTCAAAGGCATCAAAACAATAAGGTTTTCAGTATTTTTTGTTCCATTTAACATGTCTTCAGATTTCTTTAATAAAAGAAGATCTAATTGCATAAATGCTGCTTTTGCAGGGTGGTTGGCATCAGCTAATAAATCGAAGTTAAACGAAGAACCTTGTGTGGCTTTTACATTTAAAAAATCTACTTCTGTTTCTCCTTTAGCCTTCTTGGGAAGCACCTTATTCATATCATTTGCTAAAGCAATATAAGTACCGTTTTCAGTCCCCGACAATACTTCAATTTGAGAAAATGAAGTAAAAGAGGATATTAATAATATGCCTATCAATAAGTAAGAGTGAATGTTTTTCATAATTTGGGATTTGATTAGTTTTAAGTTCAAATATACTCATTTCCATTGATTATTAAAGCCTTGCTCACGAATATTCATTATAAAATAACAAAAGGCTGACTTCTCACTTAAGAAAAGCCAGCCTTTTATAAAAAATTACTAACTATTGAATAACAACCTTTTTGTAAGAAACTTTACCACCATGAGTAATTCTCAAG